>CAYNDW010000165.1:0-10481 GCA_964395375.1 uncultured Cytophagia bacterium | reverse complement strand
GGAGCACACGGTGACATAAACCAAGCAGAGCAAGCTCGCGCGACCAAGCGCGCGCTTGAGCAATGGGCGCTCCGCAAAGAGCGGCAACGGCAAAGCCGCGGTCGCAGACGCGTGTCGAGAAAGAAGATCGGAAGATTTTGTGCTCATCGTTGCAAGGATTCACGCGATTCTAACGCAGGCTTCCCGCCTGCTATGGACATGGTCGTTGCGGATTGGTTTGCAACTCTCTCAAGTTGTCATTCTGGAAAAAACTTCCCTCGCGCTGAAAAAAAAAGCATTACAACTCAGCCCTGAAATTTAAGCATACCCGAGCGTCAGCAGATCACGCGGCGCATGAATAACAAAATCCGGCGCAAGGGCCAACAGTTTTTTCGCGGGGCGAAAGCCGTAAGTCGCCGCGCAGGTCATTGTGCCCGCGGCTTGGCCGGCGAGAATGTCGTTTTCACTATCGCCGATCATGAGAGCACGCGAAGCCGGGACGCGCATTAGCGCGAGCAGATGCTGCAAGCTCGTGGGATCGGGCTTGAGCGGAAGCTGCGGCTGCGCGCCTTGAATGGCAACGAAAGCGTGCGAGAGATGCAATTGCTCCAACAACGACAACGTAAATTCATGCGGCTTGTTCGTGAGCACCGCTTTTTTTGTTTGATCAAAATGCGCGAGCACGTTTATGATGCCGGGATAAGGTTTCGAATGATCCGCGAGGTGCGCGGCATAATGCGCGCGAAATTTTTGCAACGCAAAGAGCAGTTCCTCCTCTGTCGGCTGCCCCAACGCGCGCGTGAGCAACGTGCGCGCGCCGTCGCCGACCATGCGCAGCACTTCTTCGAGCGCAAGCGGCGTTTTGCCGAGCGCCTGCAGCGCAAAGTTGACCGCATGCGCGAGATCGAGCGCGGTGTCGACGAGCGTGCCGTCTAGGTCAAAAATCAAAAGCTCAATAGGGGCGTGAGTGCGAGTGGGTGCGGGTGAAGAAGCGTGCATGCAGCGCCAAGCGAATGGAGTGGTGAGGCAGTTGTTGTTGCGGCCAATTAAAGTGCGCGGAATGTGAAGAACGAGGAGCAAACACGCAAGCAATTTATCTTGCGCCTTCCTCGGCATGCTTGCGGCAGATTCTTTCTTGCTTTCTTCCAGCAGCCACTCTATCTTCTCAAAATTTTTTATAGGAGAGTATCATGTTCGCGATGGTGTTGTTATGGTCGCTGCTACTTGTGCTAAACAGCGAGCACGCGCCGGAAAATAAGCCGCAACCATGCTATCAAGTCGGCGAGAAGGTGGCGGCCGACATTTTTGTTTATGATGCCTCGGGCGAAAAGAAGCGCCTGCTCGATTTGGTGAAGCCCGAAACGAAGGCGATTTACTTGCTGCTCTTCGGCGGCCCGAGCCTCAATCCTGCCGAGTCCGCGGGCGGCTTGTGGTGCGGCGATTCGTTCAACGACATGCCGACTTCGACCTACATGTATCGCAAGTATCACGGCAATGCCTCGGTCTTGTTCGTTGCCGTCGCGTGTCCGCCGGTTTATGGCGAAACGGATTATGGTTTTCCCGGAGACACGTTTTTAGCGCAGCCCGATACGGCGGCAACTTGGAAGCGCGAGTTTGGGCTTTTCGTGCAGGCCGTTTATGAGTTGCAAGGCAATCACGTGATCCCGTTTGAGCAAGTTTATTACGATCCCAAGTTGCGGCTCTTGTTTAATCACAAAAAGCACGCGGAAGGCGTAAAGTTTTCTGATGCGATCTTGCCGTGGATGGGCAAGTTCAAACCAAGCACAGACACGCAGAGTTATTCCGTGCCCGTGATTTGGCTGCTCTCGCAAGAGGGCAAGGTGCTGCACGAGCCGTTCGTGGGCAATCGTTATGGCACTTCGACGCAAAAAATTAATTACACGGTGCGAGAGGTGGAGGCGGCGCTGCAAAAAATTATTGGTCTCGAGCCGCGCACGGAATGAGCGGCGACAGGTAAAAGATTTTGAACGAAACAATTTTTAAGCTGGCACAGCAAGGTATTCTTATGCGGCACTTCAATATTGCCGGAAGCATTGTTCCGGAAGATCACTATTATGTCGACCCCGCGCCGCAGCTTGAAAACTTGATGGCGTTGATCGAGCAAAAAACTTATTTCGTCGTCAACCGGCCGCGGCAATCGGGCAAGACGACGATGCTCAATTTTCTCGTCAATCATTTGCGCCACTCAAATGATTATCTTCCGCTTTTGATCAGCTTTGAAGGCTACAGTGAAGCGCCGGATTTGCCGTTAGCCGAGTTTTATCGCACGTTTTGGAGCAACGCGCAGATTTTTCTCGCCGCTATAGGCGCGACGCTCGTTTGGAAGCCGGAGCAAAACGAAGAAGAGGCCGGCACTTTTGCTTTTAAGAAAAACGTCCGCGCACTATGTCAAGCGGCACAGAGTAAAAAGGTGGTGCTCCTCATCGACGAAGTCGATGCGATTCCCGAGGCCGCGGTCATCAGCTTTTTGCGCGGCTTGCGCGAGATGTATTTGCAACGAGCGTGGCTGCCTACTTTTCAAGCCGTGGCGCTCGCCGGGGTGCATGACATAAAAAATTTGAAGGCCAAGTATCGCGAAGATGACGAGGCCTTGGGTTCAGCCTCGCCGTTCAATATCGCAATTGATTACGAGTTGCCGCCGTTCAGTTTAGAAAATATCCGGCAGTACTATGCGCAACACACGCAAGCGACCGGCCAAGAGTTTGATGAAACGGTGATGCGTCGCGTGCAGCACGTGACCAACGGCCAGCCGTGGCTGGTTTCAGTGCTGGCTAAAACCATGGTTGAAAACCTTGTGCCCGATCGTCGAAAGAAAATTCTGCTCGCGCATGCCGAGGCCGCCATTCACAAACTGCTCGGCTCGCGTACCGCTAATTTTGAAAGCTTGTTCAAAAATGCCCGCAATCCGCGCCTCTTTCCCATTGTGCTAGATTTGTTGCAAGGCAAGTCTCACCGCTACAGTATTCAAGATGATGCGATAGATTTGGGGGTAAAATACGGCGTCTTTGCGAATAAAGATCGGCAGTTGATTCTCGCCAACGGCATTTATACTCAGGTGCTCTATGAGCACTTTGAAGCAGAGCTGAAAAGACAAGAAGTGCAAGAACTCGTCGCCGGAAGCCAGTTCGAAAATCCCAATGGGCAGTTGGACTTCAGGCGCGTGTTCGACAAATTCCAAACGTTCATGAAAGCCAAAGGGGCCTCAGCCAAGCATCCGGATTTTCACGAAGCGTTCGGCCAACTTTTGGTGTTGAGTTATCTTGATCTTTTGGTGAATGGCAAAGGCTGGACGTTCAAAGAAGTGCAATCCGGCGAGGGGCGCATCGATGTGCTGTGTTGTTATAAAGATCAAAAAGAAGTGGTTGAGCTTAAACTATGGTACGGCGAAAGCCACTATGAAAAAGGATTGGAGCAGTTGGTGAAGTATCTCGACAGCGAAAACTTGACGCGCGGCTATCTCGTGGTCTTTGATCGGCGGGATAACGCGCCCAAGGATTACTCTTTTTCAGAGCATGAGGTTGCGGGTAAAAACATTCAAGCCTGGGTGGTGTAGAGTTTTAAATACGGACGGCTTGATTGCGCAGCACTTTTCCTTCCTCATTCATAGGCTTGATTCACTTTTCAGTGTGAGTGGGCTTGCCTTAAGCTCAACAACAATCCCTCCATATCCGCCGGCAGTTCGCTTTTGAATGAAAGCGTCTCCCCCGTTGCCGGATGCACGAAGCCCAAGGTGTGCGCGTGCAAAGCCTGCCGTTGAAAATTTTCTAATAACTCCACCACGAAGCGCGTGTCTGCGATGTTCAAGCCTTGCAACTGGCCCTTGCGGCCTTCGTACGTCGGATCGCCGAACACGGGGTAGCCGCGATGCGCCAGGTGTACGCGAATTTGGTGCATGCGGCCGGTTTCCAAACGCACGCGCAGAAGTGCATGCAAATGAAATTTCTCCGCCACCTCATAATGCGTCACCGCCCACTTACCTTCCTTTTGGCTCACCACAATCTTGCGGCGATCCTTCGTGCTGCGCGTTAAGAAACTCGAAATCGTAGCGCGCTTGGGTTGGGGAATGCCGCACACCACGGCGAGATATTCGCGCTGCGTGGTCTTGGCCTTGAATTGTGCGGAGAGCGCCGCATGCGTGCGCTCGTCGCGCGCGACCACGAGCAAGCCGGAAGTGTCTTTATCCAGCCGATGCACGATGCCGGGGCGCGCTTCATCAAGCAGCGAAACGTTTTGGAAGTGATGCAGCAACGCATTCGCTAGCGTGCCGGTGCGATGGCCATAGGCCGGATGCACGACCATGCCTGCGGGTTTATTGACGACGACGAGGTATTCATCTTCATAAACGATTTGCAGCGGCAGATCTTGCGCTATAAGTTCGGAAGGCGGTTTGGGCGGAATGTTGATTTGAATAACCTCGCCGGGCATCACGGTGTGGCTGGCTTTGGTCGGCTCGCCGTTGATCGTGATCGTTCCGCCTTTGATGAGCAATTGTAATTGCGCGCGGGAGAGGTTGGCAACGTGCTCGGCGAGATATTTATCCAGCCGCATTTTGCTTTGCAGAGGAGGAATGATGAGCGTTTGCAATGAGGAGGGAAGTTTGGGTTAGAGTTTTTCTTCCCACCACGAGACTGTCATTGGGGAGGAATCTTTTTGAGCACTGGGCACAGTGGTTAGACTTAAAAGGATTCCTCCTGAATGACAAGCTAGCGGGAGGAGAAATTACTAGGCTGTTTTGCAACGCACGCCGTGCTTCAGCGGTCGCGCGCTTCGCGCCAATTGTCGCTTTCGTCGCTCGGCGCGGGTTTGGTTTGAAGAAAGGGCGTCGCTTCGGACACGGCTTCGGCGGGCATGGGCTCGCGCTCAAACAGCACGAAAAAAACGAGCATGAGCATCCCGATGGTGACGGCGCTATCCGCCACGTTAAACACCGGCCAGCGCTCCATATGAAAATTGAACGCCGCGATATGCACGTCAATAAAATCGAAGTCGATAAAATCAGTAACGGCGCCCTGCACATAGCGATCGAGAAGATTGCCAATGGCGCCGCCAAAAATCAACGCGAGCGCAAGGCGCGTGCGCAAACGCTCGGCGCGCAGCAAGTAGAGGTAGTAGAGAATCACCGCGCTGGCAATGGTCGCGAACACGGTTAAAAAATATTTTCCGCCAAAGCTGATGCCGAAGGCGATGCCGGAATTTTGCACGTGGGTGAAGCGCAGGAGGTCGCCCCAAATAATCAGTGACTCGCCGGGGAAGAAGCGCTCCGTCACCGCGAATTTCGTGATTTGATCGAGCGCGAGGATAATCACCGAAATCATCAACACGCCCATGCCTTGCAACCGGAGCCAGAGAGCCGTCACAGTCGGTGCCTTTCATATACCCCTGCACCCGGCGTAGCAACCGGGGGCAGAGGTGAGTTATACCAAGTTAGTCGTTCAATACTGCGTCACGCCGTTTTCTTCTTTCATCTTGCAGTTGATGCACAAACGCGCGTGCGGCACGGCTTCGAGACGAGCCGCGGTGATGGGTTGACTGCATTCGTGACAAAGGCCGTAAGATCCGTCTTCAATGCGCTCTAGCGCTTGTTCAATGTGATACAACAGCCGGCCTTCGCGCGTGGCGAAGTAGTACGCCTTCTCGCGCTCCGCGTTGTCCGTGCCTTGATCGGCCATATGGAAAGTGTACGAGGAATTATCGCCGGTGGCGTCTTTGATCGTGGAGGAGTTTTCGCCGTTTTTAAACGTCTCCAACTCGGTCAACAATTCCGTGCGTTTCGACATTAAGAGGTTTTGATAGTGCTGCACATTTGAAGCTGGCATAAACACGCCTCCTAGGGTTGGTTTCCGGACGTAAGCTTGTTTGACCCGACTTAGGCCAGAAAGAAGAACGGATACTCCCTCCGTTCCAAAGTTAAATTATAAGAGCAAGCGTCAACTTCAAGCCGAAACTCGCGCGACGCTGATGGTGACTTGCTCGCTTCCAACTTGCCATTCTTCCTGGTGGGCA
Organism: uncultured Cytophagia bacterium; assembly: GCA_964395375.1. Lineage (GTDB taxonomy): Bacteria > Zhuqueibacterota > Zhuqueibacteria > Zhuqueibacterales > Zhuqueibacteraceae > JABWAN01. Next base: position 4,478 of record CAYNDW010000165.1, on the reverse strand, counting down.
AGATGATCGTTGGCCGAGGTAATCGTTTTCAGTTCGTGCGCTAGCGTTTCATCGGCAATGTAAGCGGACATCTTCTGCAAAGCGGCGCGCAACGTTTGTGAGCCTTCATAATGAATGCGAATGCGATCCACCACTTCGAAGCCCGCGTTCTTCCGCATGTTTTGCACGCGATTGACGAACTCGCGCGCCAAGCCTTCGGCGAGCAATTCATCATCAAGCTTCGTATCGAGCGCGACGGTAATTCCGAAATCCGTGGCGACCGCCAAGCCTTCGGCTTGTTGCTCCACGACACGAACATCGTCGATGGTGAGCGTAATCGTTTCGCCTTCAGCGCTTGTTGTCAACGTTCCATTCGCTGCCAGCTCCCGCACTTGTTGCGGCGTGAGGGTGCGAATCACTGCGGCCACGGCGTTCGCGCGTTTGCCGAATTTCGGGCCAAGCGCTTTGAAGATCGGCTCGGCGCGCGAGACGGTCAAGGCCTCGGCATTATCGACAAACTCAATCTGCTTGACGTTCAACTCCTCTTGAATGAGATTCGAGCCTGCAGTAATCGCCGCGCGCTTTTTTTCATCCGCCGTTACCACAATGAGTCGGCGCAACGGTTGCCGGACTTTGAGCGCTTGCGCATTGCGCAACGAGCGGCCCACGAGCACGACCTCGCGCACGACTTCCATTTGCGCTTCCAATTCCGGCTGGCGGAATTGATAAGCCGGGTGCGTCGCGCTCGGCAACAGCGCGAGATGCACGCTCTCTTCGGTTTGATCTTGTTGCACGCGCAAGCGGCGATAAATCGCTTCGGGCAAAAACGGCGCGAGCGGCGCGATGAGTTTGCACACGGTATTCAATGCTTCATACAAAGTTTGAAACGCAGCCTGCTTATCTTCGCCGAGACCGGATTTCCAAAAGCGGCGACGGCATCGGCGTACGTACCAATTCGAGAGATCGTTCGTGACGAACTCTGCAATCGCGCGGCCGCCGCGTGTCACCTCATAGCCCGCGTAATTTTCTTCCACACGCGCAACGACATTATTCAACGTTGAAATCAACCAGCGATCAATCTCCGGGCGTTCCGTCATCGGAATCGGCTTTGCGGGACAAACAAATTGATCAATGTTCGCATACATCGCGAAGAACGAGTACGTATTCAGCAACGTGCCGAAGAAACCGCTCACGACTTCTTCGACGCCCTTCACATCAAAGCGCGTGGCTTGCCACGGCGGGCTTGCGGTCATCATATACCAGCGCGTGGCATCGGCGCCGTACTTCGACATGACTTCGAAAGGATCAACCACGTTGCCCTTCGACTTCGACATCTTCTGGCCGTCTTTATCCTGAATATGGCCGAGCACGACGCAGCTTTTGAAGCACGGCTTATCGAACACCATCGTCGCAATCGCGAAGAGCGTATAGAACCAGCCGCGTGTTTGATCGACCGCCTCGCTGATATAATCCGCGGGGAAGCTGCGCTCGAAAATTTCTTTGTTCTCGAAGGGATAGTGCCATTGCGCCACGGGCATCGCGCCGCTATCGAACCACACGTCGATCACTTCCGGCGTGCGGCGCATGGGCTTGCCCGTCTTCGGATGCTGCAATACAATGTCATCAACGAACGGGCGATGCAAATCCAAACTGCTGAGATCGCGACCGGCAAGTGTGGAAAGTTCTTGCACTGAGCCCACGCAATGACCGTTGCCTTCTTCATCCAACCAAATCGGCAAAGGCGTGCCCCAAAAGCGTTCGCGCGAGAGCGCCCAATCCACATTGTTCGCGAGCCATTCGCCGAAACGTCCCGTGCCCACTTCTTTGGGAAACCAATCAATCTGCTTATTCAATTCGACAAAGCGTTCTTTGAATTGCGTGGTGCGAATGTACCACGACTCTTTCGCGTAATAAATGAGCGGCGAGCCGTCGCGCCAGCAATGCGGATAACTGTGCGTGTAGCGCTCCGCTTTATAAAGCCGGCCATTCGCTTTGAGCATGCGCGTGATGTCGGGATCGGCTTCTTTGAAAAACACGCCGGCCCACGGCGTGACTTCATTCGTGAAGCGGCCGCTTTTGTCAATGGGTTGAAAGAAGGGCAGATCGTGTTGGCGGCCCATTTTGTAATCATCTTCGCCGAACGCGGGCGCCATATGAACGATGCCGCTGCCATCTTCGGTGGTGACGAAATCCGCGAGCAAAGTATAATACGCGCGCTTGGGCGAAGCGAGAAACGTGAAGAGCGGTTCGTATTCGAGATTCGCAAACGCGCTGCCGGGCTTCTTCTCTAAAATTTCATACTCGCCTTCGAGCACAGGCAAACGCGGCTCAGCAAGAATGAGTTTCTCGCCCTTGTGCGCGACTTTGACATACGTGACTTCAGGATGCAGTGCCAGCGCGACGTTGGAGATCAACGTCCACGGCGTGGTCGTCCAAACAAGGAACGAAGTATCGGGCGCGCTCTTCAAACGCATCTTCACAAAGACAGAAGGATCTTCGAGGTCTTTGTAGCCTTGCGCAATTTCATGGCTGGAGAGCGGCGTTTCGCAGCGCGTGCAATACGGCACGATCTTGTGGCCGCGATAAATCAACTCGCGATCCCACATTTGGCGCAGCAGCCACCACACGCTTTCGATGTAGGAGTTTTCATAGGTGACATAAGGATGCTCGAGATCGACCCAATAACCCATGCGCTCGGTCATCTCATCCCAAAGCTGCTTATACTTCCACACGCTTTCGCGGCACAGCGCGTTGAACTTGTCGATGCCGTACGCGAGGATTTGATCTTTCTTCGTGAACTTGAGTTGCTTCTCGACTTCGATCTCCACGGGCAAGCCGTGCGTGTCCCAACCGGCTTTGCGCTCGACGCGATAGCCTTGCATGGTTTTGAGGCGGCAGCCAAAGTCTTTCATGGTGCGCGCGATGACGTGATGAATGCCGGGCTTGCCATTCGCCGTGGGCGGGCCTTCGAAGAAGATGAATGGTTTATTTGCGGGGCGGGAGGAAATGCTTTTTTGAAAAATGCCGGCGCTCTTCCAAAAGGCCAACACTTCTTGTTCGATGGAAGGAAGATTTAACTCTTGTGGGAATGGGTCATACATCGAGAGGTGCCTTGTACTGGTTGCTGGTTGTTTGTTGCTCGCTATTGATGACTTCCACATGACTCGTCATTCTGTAAGAACCTTCCCTCGTGCTCGGAAGAGAGTCAAGCACTAGAGGAGTTGCTTGCGGGATGACAGTGAGGCGTTAATTGGCAGACGAGTTTCTAATTGAGAAAAAGATTGCTGTGTGGCTATGAAATAATGCCGATCTCTTTTGCCATTTGATAGGTATCGAACTCCGGGCCTTGCCAAAACCAATCGAGCTTGATCCAAAAGCCGGGCAATACACGCGAGTGAAGCTTGCCCTCTTTCGGCTCGATAGGGTGATAGCGACGATCTTTGTCGAGATCAAAAAACACGATACGCTTTTGCAGTTGATCAACGATCCAATATTCGCGCACGCCCGCAGCTTCGTATTCAATATACTTTTCGTGCCAGTCTCGGACGACACTGTCGGGCGAGACGAACTCGACGGCGAGATCCGGCGCGCCATCAAGATAATTTTTTTGTATAATCTGCCGATTGGAGTTTTCCACAAACACAATATCCGGACACCGGCGCAAGCCACTGCGCAAACGTACCGTCGTGTTTCCTGTGGATGAAACGTATCCGAGCTTGTTCTTTTTCACGAAGAGGTCGATCAAATTTCCAAGAACCGTTTCACCACCATCGTGATCAGTTGATGCGGGCGACATAATAATCACCTCTCCGTCAATATATTCCGCTTTCACGTCTTCATCACACCAAGCTTCGAACTCTGCTTCGCTCATGAAGCGCAAAGTTTGCGGCGGCGCGTTGATGATTTCGGCAGTCATGATGCTCATGGTATTCTACCATAAAAATGATTTCGTTACAACCTCTCAATCACTCTCTTCATCACCAACGTCAGCTTCGGCTCGGCTTCGCCGGCGATTTTGATGATCTTCGCAATGTCCACGGGTTCGAGCGCGTCGGGGAAACAGTTGTCGGTGATTACAGAAAGGCCGAGCACGCGCATGCTGCTGTGCACGGCGACGATGACTTCGGGCACCGTGCTCATGCCCACCACGTCCGCGCCAATCGCGCGCAAGAAGCGATACTCCGCGCGTGTTTCGAGGTTCGGGCCGGAGACCGCGACGTACACGCCTTTTTGCAAACGAATTTTTTCTTCGAGCGCGACTTGTTCCGCGAGCGCGATGAGGCTGCGCGTATACGGCTCCGACATATCCGGAAAGCGCGGACCCAACTCGTCGTCATTCGGGCCGATGAGGGGATTGTCGCCGAGCAAGTTGATGTGATCAATCATGATCATAATATCGCCCGCGGTGAAGAGCGGGTTCATGCCGCCGCAGGCATTGGAAACGAGCAGCGTGTCGCAGCCCATGGCCTTCATCGCGCGGACCGGAAAGGTGATCTGCT
>CAYNDW010000164.1:0-10532 GCA_964395375.1 uncultured Cytophagia bacterium | reverse complement strand
TAATGGTCTCATGAATCCCCACCCAACGGTAACTATCAAATTCGTACATAATCGGTGACACAACAAGCACCACAGGGAGTTCACGTTCTTGAGAGAATCGCGCGATGTTGTCGAAGCCGGCCAGAACGTTGGCGTTCAACTTTTCGTATCCAGAGTACAGTTGTGCAAAGTAATCCGATCGTAAGGAGCCGAATACATCGTCTTGATCCCCGATATTTAACCTCCAGAACAAGCTGTCGACACGATCTTTCACAAAGAACAAGAGGGCCGAACTTTTAAGCACAGATTTATATGCGCAGGGAATTGGCCACTTGAGTAGCTCAATTCGGCATATGGTCTCTGGACGTGCGAATGCCACACCAGTGTCCGCATCATTGATTGAGTAGAAAATAAGAATCATGTCGGGTGCGTACTTCACCCCTTCCTCATTGAGAAGATGCGCCTCTTGAATCGTATTCAGACCGGGCATTGCCAAAGTTACAACTTCTACCGCGCTATCAGTAATGCGAGTGCGCAGCATACCTTCCAGCTTGCGAGAGAATGTATTTTCCAGAGAGACCTTGTACCCAAAAGCCACTGAATCACCAAGCACAAGAATACGAAAAACATTGGCGGGTTTCTGATAGGCATGCTCCAAATCCCTGAACCCTTGGCTATTTAATTTGTAGACAATGTTCCCACTGAAGGACTCTGAGTTGGGAGACAGACGAAAGTTCAAAACAGGATCATCTATAGGTATCACCTCCTGTAAATTCCAAGAGATTTCCCCACGAAACCCCATCAGCCGAAGAAGGCCTTCCCCTGCAACACACGTAATCAAAACGGACATAATCACGAGGACTAGGTTTTTTGCCATAACGCCTCACTAGTTGCGGCACCTGAATCGCTATACCCCACATGCCGGATCTGACATGGAGATCGCGGGGATATCGAGAGGCCTATCGATAAAAGTCTGATGCCACATCTCGAGCATAAGCAAATCCCAAATAGCTGTGGAATGGTCCCGTAGGCCAGATATATGCTGATGAAGAAGCGCTTCGACTGCTTCTACCTTGAAATAACCTCTTTGTCTCGCACGGATTGAAAGGAGAATATCTTGAGAAAAGCCGCGCAACTCACCCCTGAGCCAGGAGGCTAGTGGAACTGAAAAGCCCATTTTGGGCCGATCCAAAATGACATCAGGAACAAACCCACGAAGAGAAGCCTTAAGCAATCGCTTCTTGTCGGAGCCGAAAAGCTTTAAGTCGGGAGGCAGACTCGCGGTGAATTCCATAAGCATATGATCAAGAAACGGCGACCGCGCCTCAAGAGAGCTTGCCATAGTTGCACGGTCCATCTTGACAAGAAGATCATCCACGAGATACACGCTTACATCAACATCTAACATTGCATCCAGCCAATTGTCTGCGCTCGTATGGCTAAGTACATCGAGAATGGCAAGATCGGGATCATTTTCTCTAATGGTCTCTTGAAACTCGCCAGCGTAAAGTGCCTGCCGCTGAGCCACGGTCAAGTGTCCGTTGCATGTGGCGTACCGCCGTTCACACGACTGAGTCATGACCTCGGCAATTCTGCACAACTTGGCAAACGGCTGCCGCTCCCTCCAGTGCTTTGGCACACATCGCATGGCTGTTTCTAGCAACTTCCATGTGCTCGAAGGGATAGCATCAAGCTTCCTGGCTCTAAGATTGGCTCCGTACCGATCGTACCCCGCAAATAGTTCGTCACCACCGTCACCATTGAGGACCACCTTTACATGCTGGCGAGTACACTCTGCAATAGCAAAACTGGGCACAGCGGAGGAATCCCCAAACGGCTCATCATAGTGCCAGACAAGACGAGGAAGAATGTCCAGGACTGAGGCTGATACAAGAAGCTCGGTATGATTAGTCTGGCATTGCTCCGCAATTATGCGTGCGAATCGGCGCTCATCGAAGGCCGCATCTCTGAAACCAACTACAAATGTTTTAACCGGCTGGCTCATTAACTGTGCCATTTGCATAACAACCATGCTCGAATCAATCCCTCCGCTGAGAAAGGCCCCCAACGGTACGTCACTGACAAGTCGCAGACGAACAGCTTCTGCAATTCTCCACTGGAGCTCAGCGATGGCATCCTTCAGGCTCAGTTTTCGTTTTGGGGTATAACTCAGCTTCCAATATCTTCCAATTTCAACACGGCCTTCGGACAATTCCAACCAGTGGGCAGCAGGGAGCTTCTTGATTCCTTGAAAAATGGTATCGGATCCCTGGATGAACCCAAAAGCCAGAAATGCATCGATGGCGCAAGGATCAGGATCAGGGTGAAGAGAACCTTCCGCTAAGAGAGCCTTGATTTCTGACCCGAAGAGAAAACGATCGCTGCCTAGGTAGTAATAGAGCGGCTTCTTACCCGCTCGATCACGCGCCAGAAATAACTTGTTCGACCGAGTATCCCATAAGGCAAACGCAAACATCCCACGGAGGTGCGTCAAACAGTCACGTCCATACTCTTCGTATGCGTGGACAATTGTCTCAGTATCTGAGTTTGTCCGAAAAGTGTGCCCCTTGGCTTCCAGGTCCTTCCGAAGCTCAAGGAAGTTATAGATTTCCCCATTAAAGGTTATCCAGACGGTCCCGTCTTCATTACTCATTGGTTGTCCAGCAACAGCCCGAACGTCGATGATTGATAATCGTCGATGGGCCAGACCAATATTCTCCTTTATCCAGACTCCTTCACCGTCAGGCCCTCGATGGACCATAACCCTCGCCATTCGCCGGAGCTCGGATTCGGAGACGGACCGTTTAGGATCGAGGTAAAGTTTGCCTGCAATACCACACATAGTGTCCTTAGCTGAAATAGAGAAAACGATTTACTTGAAATCAAAAGGTGGATGAAAAGAGAGGGGACTCACATCTCCCTGCCAGATCAACTCCGCCTGCATTAACTACCTAGGTGATTGCACGCCTCGATGGGCAATAAGCTCCTCATACAAATCTTCAACCTTCCGCAGGCGAGACCCAAACGAAAACTCTTGATCGATCCGTTCTCTTCCAGCTTGGCCCATCCGTAGGCGCAAGGGCTCATTTTCTATCAGGGCAAGTACTGCTGAAGCGATACCTTCAATATCTCCATGATTTAAGAGAAACCCGGTTTGTTCGTGCACGACCAACTCTCGAGAGCCTCCGACATCAGTACTCACGACGGGCACGCCCAGGGACATAGCCTCCAAAATACTATTACATAGGCCTTCTCGACTTGATGTCAGCAGAAAGACATCAAACATCGCATAGATTGGAACAAGATCCTCTCGATACCCCAAAAAGACCATTCTGTCTGTTATGCCGAGTGCCTGAGCTAATCTGTCCAGATCAGTTTTTATACTATTGTCGCGCCCCTCTCCGACTATGACAAATCTCGCATTCTGGTATTTCATAGCAACTCGCTGTGCTACGCGTACCCAGTTACCCAGCTCTTTCTCTTCAGCAATCCGACCAACATAGCCAACCACCGGGAACGCTCCCTCTAAGCCCAATTCCTTTCGCAGATTGCTGTTCACTTCGCTTCGGAACCACATCCCTGTATCAATGGCATTATGGATTACGGTAATCTTATTTGGTGGGACTCTATCGGATACCATCAGATCCCTGGTCGCATGCGAGACTGCGATAAGACGATCAAATCGTCGCATAAAGAAAAGATCCAATTTACGGTACAGGTCCCCACGTGGACCGACCAAAGCCCAACCATGTGCCGTAGATACAAGAGCAATTCGTTTCTTCCAGAACCACTTACTCAGCAGGTACGCAAAGATGTCGCTTTTGTACTCATGTCCATGAATAATATTGATGTCGTGTTTAATAATGATGTCTCGTAGTGCCCTTAGGACCCGAAGATCAAACTTCCCCCGTTCTTCGATCGCGTAGTAGGTCAGCAGGCCACGAGCGCGCACCTTATCTGTGATTCGAAATTCCCGATCCTTCACATCATGGATATATGCCACTACCACCGCAACCCTAGCTGGATCATGCTTTTCAGCAGACAATAGGATGGTCTTATCGGGTCCACCACCCCACTTATAGGTATTTCTAACCTCCAATAGCCGCACCTCAGGCATACTGCTGTCAACCTCCCCTATCCTCGTCAACCTTCTGTTGGCAAGCTACGTCCGGAGCAATTTCACCCAACCTTGCACTTGCTTGACCCAGTCCCTGACCTTATACAGTTCATCAAATTGCGGCTTGAACTGCTTGGGGCGCCCGTAAGTGTAGCGTTCTGTTGGACGGGGAGCGACTTCCGTATCGTGCACGATAAAATAGAAATTAACATAAGTATTTCCCATTAGAATAACGACGGGCCGTGTGAGGCTGTGCGTCGGGAACGACAGCAGATCATTGATACAGGCCCTAAAAAAAAAGAAAGCTTTTTCTCGAAGAGCTTCCCGCAACACACCGGAGGCATGTTTTGCCGCCAAATGGAACACATTAGCTTTTCGGATGTCTTGGGCCGGCCAAGTTTCTGTCGGTATGGCCACCTTGTCCAGGACAGTTTTGAAAGGCACTTCGTGATCGAGCATCCACCGTGCATAATGGAGAAGGCTCTCCTGAGCGTACCCATACATGAAATCTAACTGCGCTCGTTCAGCCTTGTAATCCAAATATTTTCCCAGAACCTGCAAAAATACAGTGTAAGACCACCGAAGTTCGACATCCTCCAAACGACGCTGCCCTATATCATCCTGGGGATGAATACAGCGACGAATCAATTCCTCGGCTTTCTCCAGGTACGACGAAGTCGGTGCTACCTGACTAGCGTCCAGGAGGGCATTAATCGAATTTCCCGCACCTCTTCCAGGCCCGTGGTACCCCCGGTCGGCTGTTGAACTGCAATAGCCTGTCGGTCTCGGATCCAAGAATCCCAACATTCGATAAGTCCCATTCTCCATATTTACGACCCAGTTAGCCAAGGTCAGAACTGCTTCCTTTGCCTTCGAGTCTCCGGTCATCCAATAGTACAGGAGAAGACCCGAAGTATAGTTATGCTCGCACGCAGGCCCACCTCCATAATTAAGAGAAAACAAAGCCTGAGGACTCATTTTCGTAAGAGCACGGTGGGTCGCAGTCCCAGCATCAGTATAGTGGTCAGTATGCCAGAATAGTCCGCCATTGAGCCCGAAGCGATCTTGGTCAGTATGGTAGATGTCGATATCGATCACATGTTGAGCTAACTCTTGGGCCAACCGAAACCACTCGTGTTCTCCGCCGCGCAAATATTGGACTAAACTCCCAAAAATCACATCGTATTGATTATTGTAGTGTGAAATGAGAGGCGTATGGCCATGATGCTGAACCGCTTCATGATCAGCATAGAGATCGCCGAAATGCCTCCAGCCATACTCATCAATAATCTCCCTTCGGTCGAAGAACGTATGTTCTCCTTGGATGGCAGAGGCGACGACCTGCTCGGCTCTATCCAGAGTCTCATCTTGTGAGTGCTTCGTCTCACGTGGGTGCAGATAGCTCACAGCTCTGGATGCCGCACACCACGAAGGCTCAGGGCAAGGACGTAGTCTGTCACGCACCCAAAAGAGTAAATCTGCATCCTGTCCAAATTGCAGAAACATGATGTGGGTCTTCTGTTCCCCGCCCTGCAACTCAAATACATCCGAGCATTGCCTAGGAAACAGTCGGATAACCATGCCCTCTTTATTCGACTCCACCGCCTTCGGAAAGTTTTGCCAGAACCCGGCAACTGCAGCAGAAATACCGCCTTGCTGGTTACGGACGGTGACGACGGGATCGGCCCTATGCCCTTCCTCGACCTTTATTCCGTCCATTGTCACTCGGTATCCTCGAAAGGAGACCGTAATGTTTCCTTGACGGTTGACATGATTGAGACTATTCCAGTTCGTACCACCACTCGAATCCTGGTAAATCTCGAGACACCCTCTGCCCTCTCGGGTTTTCTGATCCGGCAACATGGCCCACTCCGTTATCAATGAATCAGAACCATCCAAGGCAGTGTAAAAAGAGAGATCCTTGAAATAGATTGATCCTTGATCACCGAGATCCCAGAGTTCACGAGGATGTTTGGCAGCCTTCTCGTTGTGCACGGTCAATTCAAACTCAACAGTGCGATGGCCTTGGAAGAAGGTGAGAGCCGCCATAAACCCCGCAAACTTCTTGCCTCCGCTGGAGTGAAACATGCCTCGAAGCCGGACGGTGGCACGGAGAGGGTTGGCTCCCTCAATCTTGACCTCATCGATGTGAGGGACACATCGATCTCCCAACTCGTTGACAAGTACTACGCAATTCCCCTTCTCTGCCAGTAGACCTTTAGTCCCAACGAACACCTGGTTAAATGGCACTAGTATGGCCTGATTAATCTCGAAAACTGCGGCCCCGGTGTCAACCATAAGATGACCTCTAGCCTGCTCGATTAGGATTCCGGTTTCTTGATCCCTGTTAAGTCCGTCATGCCTTGGTTTCAGAATATTGATTGCGGTCCCCTTGCCTTCCACACTCAGTTGGCAATCGAGCAGGCCCCACTTGACACTCCCATCACTCCACCGTGATATCACCGTGATATAACTCGGGCATATCCTCTGCTCTAAATCGGTTAACACAGTATCAGCCGGGTTGAACAAGGCTCCTTTCGGGAAGGGAATTCCAATCGCTATCGGTTCCAGCGATCGAGCAATGCCACTTCGTTCGACGGTCACCATTCGAATCTCGAAACTTTCATGCATAGTACACAAGTTCCTAGTTTGTATGCGGGGAAGTCGTTGCAGGAAGAGTAGGAATTCAGGGTTACAACCGAGAAAGCAGCTCAGCCAATTGCGCGGTAATATGGCGCACATCAAAACGATCATGGACTGTGCCATTCATCATTGATGAGAGATCCCCGTGAGACCAGAGATCGTACACTGAGCGAATCGCACTCGCGATAGCGTCAACATTCTCTGGGTCCGCAATGACTCCGAGCCCCTCTCTCTGCATAAGCCTAGCGGTTGCCCCGTCGAGAGGAGAAATGCCCAAGATCGGCTTCCTCCCCCCGATATACTCGAACAACTTTGAAGGTATTTGGGTCTTGGTCCCCGGCTGTAAGAGCAATAGCACGTCAGACTGCCTTAAGAATTCAAGGCTGTCTCGGTAGGGCACATGCGGGCGCAAAAAAACCACCTTGTTCAATCCCCATACCGAAAGATATTCCGAGACATCATAGGAAAGTTCGATTGAACCGACAAACCAAACACGCAGTCGATCCGGATTCACCTGACCAGCATCAATGACGCGTCGGAGCGCCTCTAGAAATGTCTTAGGATCCCGCTTTCCATATAGAAAGCCAGCATGGGTGATCGTCAGATGGCTTCCTGAATGTATTCCATTGATATTATCCCTCTGTTCAAAATCATCCACATCGAAGCCGTTGAGCAGGGTATGAAACTTTGATGGAGATTGTGCGGGGAACCGTTTTACAAATTCCTCCTGTAGCTCAGCGGTGTTCGAGATAACAACATCGGCCTTCTCGATCGTAACCCTTTCCAGCGTTGTTTCCAACCGATCCCGCAACGAGGAATACTCCGGCCTAAAGGGGTTTGTCATCCACGGGTCTCGAAAATCGACAATGAGGGGTCGTCCTGTCAGTAATTTTAGGCTCAACCCAATTAGGTGTGCCGTCCATGGGCGACCAGTCGAATAAATCGCGTCAAATCGGTATCGTGAAAAAGAGCCGAGCCCTGCCAGCACACCGGGAAAGAACCACCCCATCTCTTCATCTGGGATTTCAAGCAGATCTGTAATTGCATCCTTCATTCGCTGGTAACTGGATTTCTTTGCCAGTGTACTCTCCCTCAACGGTTGGCCAACATGCTGACAAAATGACACATCCTGTCCACGAGCACCAATAATCCGAAGAACTCTGTTTTTCATCCGCAATAAGAGGGTCAAGCCCCGAAACACGCCGGTTCGAACGATTGTCGTACCTGCCGGAATCTTATCGAGTAGAGAAGAATCCATAGTTAGGAAGGGCTCATAACTGCTCTCCTTGACCGTCACAATTACCGGCTCCCATTGCGAGTGTTTCAAGTACTTGGCGAACTTCAGTACACGCTGAGCTCCCGCAGAGCCGATACCACCGACCGGAGGAAAAAAATACGCGACCATGAGGAGCCTTTTCATAGATCTGTTCCTGCGATCACCATTGGCTAGTTTCGCACCTCGATAATAGCCGCCCAGCAATACTTTTGGAGGAAAGGAAATATTCTCAAGAGCACACGATCTATTGCCTCCGTCAGACCAAGGAAAACCTTGAACAACCGCTGATTTCCGGTTAACCAGAACAGCCCTTGTGGGAAAATCGACAAAAACTGTTGCCCGCGATATTCTCCCCATTGGAATGACCGAATAAACTCATCGATTTGCTCAACGGTCATGGGCTGTTCAGTCGGCGTCCGCCGAGTTGGAGTCAACCGCCGGAATAGCTTAAGGAAGATGTTATGCGCTAGGGGCTCGATAAAAAATGCTTTGCCTCCTGGTTTGAGTACACGGGACACCTCGTTACCCACGAGCGTCACATCGGTGTGATGGAGGATTGACACTCCTAGCACTAAATCGAACGTCTTGCTTGGATAGCAGAGATACTCAGCCGCCATCACCGCTGGACGAATCTTGGATACCACTCCAGTCTCCGCTGCTTGATGCAGAAGATTCTGGAGACTTTCCGGAGAAATATCGAAGCTAAAAACCTGCGCACCGCGCTTGCAGTACTGCAGGGTGCTCCAGCCTTCGCCGCATCCGAAGTCCAAAACAGTTCGGTCTTTGAGGGGGCCAATCGAACGGAGATAAGAGTCCCAGATTCCATCCATACCACCATGTGAATAAAAACTCCGCTCCTCTGGATCATGATGATGGTGATGATCGTGATGAGCAGCAGCTTTGGAATCATGAAACTGCCGTTCGATATCGTGTCGAGACTCCAACGACAAACCAGGGTTATGCTCTAGTTTCGACATGTGGACTCCTTCATAAGTCAGAATGGCCTGCTAGATTGAAGATCCGCCAGAGGGGATGCTCCCCTAGGCTTTGCGACTGCGGGAGAACCGACTGCTATCGACATAGAAGGAATCGAGGTGAGCACAACGGCATTAGCTCCAACAAACACATCATTTCCTATTTTGATTTGGCCGAGAAGTTTCGCACCGGCACCGACTGTTACCCGATCACCGATATGAGGGGCACCTCCCCACCCTCCCAGATCCCCCAAAGTTACCTGATGATAGAGCGTGCAATACTCTCCGATAACTGTTTCCGGGTGTATCATGATACCTCCGAAGTGATGAATGCGTAGCCCTCGACCGATCTTCGCCTGCACAGGAATTGAAATACCGGTTGTTATCTCAACAAATCGCTCAACCAGGAACCGAAGCGGCTGAGTCGGCAGTCCTCGCTCCAAACACCATCGAAAGAAACGATAGACGAGAATAGCCTGAAATCCCTGTGAGAGCAGTCCTCGTGTAACTGCACGAAGGCCAACTCTCTCCTCGGTAAAACGCGAGAGATCCGCTTTGAGATTATTCCACAAAGGAGCGCTCACAATGCATGGAAAAGTGTTCGGCGCTCACTCCGATTCATCACGACTGAGATTATTGCCAAACGCGGCACATATCTTGAGGTGAGCCGTCACTCGCACACTCGGATTTCAGGATTCACCGAGTTCAAGCCGTATGGGCACTCAGCTGGCTACGGTGCTACTACTTCAGGCTTCCTATCCGCTCGAGATTTGCAGGCAAGGCGCATCGTTCTTGCAACATAAGCGCATCAAGAAAATACTTTGTTGCCCAATTTGGATATCCTCCGGTCATATACGTGCCAAAAATGGGAAACGACCCAGCCAGTGCTCCATTGATTTCCTCAATCGGAGATCCGAGCGATTGAAGTCCCTTGAGGAAATTGACCAGGCTCTCGGCTGCGACTCGATAATCATTCGAGCCCGTCTGCTCGAACAGCCTGTAACACACCACCGCCAATTGCGCCGATCCCGTCAGGCAGGAAGAAAAACTCGCTGGCTCCCAATCGGAATAAAACCGCCCAGGCAAAAATCCGTTCTTAGCAATCATGGAAAGCAAGGGGGATACGCCTTTCCTGACAGCCTCGATGAAATCATGTCGCCCACAAAGAATCCCGACTTCGAGCACCCCTTGGAGCGTATAGCTGATGGTATGGGTGAGTGGCGCCTCCGAGCGCGTGAGACAATTGTTCGCAAACCATCCATTCGCACGTTGTTGCTTAATCGCAGCATCAATGATCCTGATCGCCGCGTCTCGATACCGTTCATCCGCGGCATCCTCGCCAATACGATATAACGACCACGCGCACAATGCATTGTATGTTTTGATTCCAGTTTGGGTAACGAACGCCCCATTCGTTCTAAAATATCCCTCTGGTGTCAAGTCGCAAATCAGGAACTCGGCAGCCCGCCGGCCTGCATCCAAGAATTCTATTTCCCCCGAAGCGCGAAAGGCCGCACTCCATCCATCCAGCACCATTCCCGTA
>CAYNDW010000163.1:0-10574 GCA_964395375.1 uncultured Cytophagia bacterium | reverse complement strand
GGCAAAGACTTCGCGATTATGCTCGAGCGCGAGATTGGCCGTGATCATCGCGCCGCTTTCGAGTCCGGCTTCGACAACGAGCACGCAGAGCGCCAGCCCGCTAATGATGCGATTACGTCGCGGAAAATTCACCGCATCGGGTTTCGCGCCGAAAGGATATTCCGAAATCACGGCGCCGTTTGCCACGATCTCGTGCGCGAGTTTTTCGTTTTCCGCGGGATACATGACGTCGAGGCCGCTGCCCAAAATCGCGAGTGTGCGGCTGCCGTTTTTCAAAGCCGTGCGGTGCGCGATGGTGTCGATGCCGCGCGCGAGTCCGCTCACAATCGTGAAACCGCGACCGGCAAGATCGGCGGTCAATTTCTCCGCGACCATCTTGCCGTATTGCGTGGGCGCGCGCGTGCCGACAATTGCGAGGGCGTTTTGATCTTGCGAGGAGAGCGCGCCGTTGAGATAGAGCAACGCCGGCGGATCAGGAATTTTTTTAAGGAGAGCGGGATAATCATCATCCCAATAGGTGAGCAAGCGCGTATTGCGCTGCGCGAGAATTTCCAACTGGCGCGCGGCGAAGTCACTGTCTGGATTTTGGCGAATGCTTTCCGCGAGGGTGCGCTCTATACCCATGACTCCGCAGAGCGCCGTGGACGTCGCCGCACGTATGGCTTGGGCCGAATGAAAATGCGCCATCAATGCGCGAATGCGCGTCGGCCCGATACCCGGCACGGTGGTGAGTTCTAATAAAGACCTAAGCTCGTCAAGGTTCAAGGCAACCCCCTTGGGTTTGTCTCCATCATGGATCGTAGTTCGCGAGCATTGTCTACGATCCACAATCAACGATTATCCATCGACAATCAACGCTGCACAACGGCCTTCCACAGCAAATCCAAAAATTCGCGCACGCCTTCGCCGGTGGCCGCGGAAATGCGACACCACGGATGCTGCAATTCGCGCAAGAAGGCTTCGCCAATATTTTTATCTTCACACAAATCCATTTTAGAGAGCACAACGATGCGCGGTTTTTCCAACAGGCCTTCCTCATACCCCCTCAACTCGCCGAGCAACGTTTCATAAGTCGCCTCCCAATCCTCCGAGGTGGCTTCGATGAGAATCGCGAGCAGGCGCGTGCGTTCGATGTGGCGCAAAAACTCCATGCCTAAACCGCGGCCTTCGTGCGCGCCTTCGATCAAACCCGGAATGTCGGCAACAACGAAGCTGCTATAATCGCCATAACGCACCACGCCGAGGTTCGGCGTGAGTGTAGTGAAAGGATAATCGGCAATCTTCGGGCGCGCCGCGGAAATACTCGCGAGCAAGGTTGATTTGCCGGCATTCGGCAATCCCACCAAACCGACTTCGGCGAGCAGTTTCAATTCGAGCATGAGCCAACGCGATTCGCCCAACTCGCCCGGCTCCCAATCGCGCGGGGCTTGATTGGTGGAGGTCACATACGTGGCGTTGCCGCGCCCGCCGCGCCCGCCGCGCGCGATGACATAGGTCTCGCCAATGCTCACCATGTCCGCCAACACCTGCGTGGTTTCAGCATCACGCACGATGGTTCCCGGCGGAATGAGAATGGTGACATCTTCGCCGTCGTGGCCGGTTTTGTTTGCGCCTTTGCCATGCTCGCCGCGCGTCGCGCGAAATTGTTTGCGATATTGAAAGTCGAGTAGTGTGCGGAGATTGCCGTCAACTTTGAGGATGACGCTGCCGCCATGCCCGCCATTGCCGCCGTCCGGCCCGCCTTTGGGAACAAACTTTTCGCGGCGAAAACTAACGCAGCCGCTGCCGCCGCGGCCGGCTTCAACGAGTATTTTTGCAGTGTCGATGAACATGTATTTTGGATAAAATTTTGAGGATCGTTTTAGAAGTTCAGAGCGCCTGCCATTCTTCCACAGAAACCTCGGCATCTCGAATGATCTGGCGCAAGAGTCCAATGCCAATATCTTTATTGCCGTGTGTTGGGATAGGAATAACTTTGCGATTTGCGCGATGAATCATATGAGCATGCCGCCCGCCTGGTATCGGGCCTTCAAAACCCAACGCGCGCAACTTCCGCATCACCTCTCCGGCTTTAAGCGGCGTCAGCCTGGGCATAATCGACTTCCTTTATGTCGACTCCAGCAATTCCAGGAATGTCAAAACCAAGTTGCAAGGCGACGACGATATTCCCCTCTATCGCATCTCTTAAACTTTCACGCGCCTCTTCAAAATTCTCGCCTTGAGAAAAAAAACCTGAAATATTCGGCACCGACGCGACGATTAAACCGTTTTCGTCTTTTTCATATTCTGCCAGCCGTAATGCTTGTTCAACGTAGACGGAGATTGAAAAAGATTTTGCTTTTTTATGATTCGTCTTCATGGCGATCCTTCCATTTATTTTCACCCAATACTACGCATTCAACCTCACAACCACAAAGCCTATTTGCCGCTGAAGGCAGAAAAATTTTTCTTTTCAAACTAAAACCTCACTCTTCCGGCGGCAACGCCACCTCCGGCAACGAGGGCAAGCTCACTTGTCCGTTGCCCGCGCGGCAACGCACATGCACGAACACCGGCAATGAGTCCGCGAAAGCAAAGCTGTATTGCGTGGCCACGTCGGGAAGCTCGACGACTTTCGGCATCGCAGCGAGGGGCACGTTCGTCAAACTGCGCGCAGCATAATACAACAAATAGCCGGAGAAATCCGCGGGCTTGTCGGCATTCGCAGCCTGCCACGTGATTGTCACGATGCCCTCGCCGCGCTCGCCGCGCACGTTTTCCGGAGGCGGAAGTTCGAGCACGTCGCGCACGAGGGTAGGAGTCGTGCAGCCTAGCAATAAAAGTAAAAATGCGGCGGCGCAGTCTTGCCAACGAGGAAGAAATGATTTCATTGTAGCCACTTTTGAAGCCGTGCCCACGAAACACGCTAAAAGTTCTTTCGTGTATTTCGCGTGTTTCGTGGGCCGATCATTTGCTTTGCATTCTTTGTGATGAAGCGCGATTGCAGCCAATCATTTCACCGTCATGCTTTTATTCTTTTCTCCGCCCATGCCCGGCTGCGTGATTTCATAGCCGGTCTTGGCCTTCGCTTCTTTCACCATGCGGCGAACGTCCGCGAGCAGTTGCTTCGCGTCGTAGATGATGCCGTCTTTGATCGTGTATTTCACGCCGCCCACGCGCACCGGCTCGTTTTTTTCATTCACACGCAACGCGCCGGTGCCGTAGAGCACCTTCAAATTTTGCAGCGGGTTTTCTTCCACCACCACAAAATCCGCGAGCTTGCCGATTTCAATCGAGCCGACTTGATCGGCCACGCCCAACGCTTCGGCATTCTTCAACGTTGCCGCGCGAAGCACTTCGAGCGGATGAAAGCCGGCCTCGCGCAGCAACTCCATTTCGCGGATATAATCAAAGCCATAGAGTTTGTAGATGAAGCCCGCGTCCGAACCGACGCCGATGCGACCGCCGCGATTTTTATATTCGTTGAGAAACGTCATCCAAATGCGATAGTTGTTCTTCCACTCGATCTCGTCTTCCGTGGTCCAATCAAACCAATATGAGCCATGCGAAATGCGATTGGGTTTATAAAACTCCCACAGCGAAGGCAGCGTATGTTCTGCATGCCACTCCGCGGTGCGCGCTCGCATGAGATCGCGGCTCGCTTCGTAAATCGTCATCGTCGGAATGATCGTGAAGTCGAGGGCAATCAACTCGTTCATCACATTGTTCCAATGCTCGGAGAACGGCGCCGCGGCTTGCTTCCACAAGCGGCCCGCTTGGCCGAAACGATGTTGCTCGTCGCTGTAGTTATAATCCAAGCGAAAATCCTGCACGGTGCGATCGGTGAAGAGCGCTTCGGGCAGGCCATACCAATGCTCCATCGTCGTAAGCCCAAGCCGCGCGGAGTGCAACACGTTCATGCGCGCCACGCCCATTTGCGCGTGATGGCATGCGGTACGAATGCCTTGCTTCTTCGCCTCGTCAATCGTCGCGGCCATGATGTCCGGCGGCAACGAGGTGAGCTTCAAACCATCCGCGCCTTTCTTCGCAACCTCTGCGACCCACTTGCGCGCTTGTTCGGGCGTGGAGAGCGGCAAATCCAAATCCTGGCCGAAGCCGACGTATGTTTCGAGGCGCGGCGCAGTGATTTCATTCTTCGCGCTCTTGGCTTTGTGCGCGAGCGTCCAATCGAGGCCGTTGCCACTACCGGGATCGCGCACGGTGGTGATGCCGTGGCCCATCCATAATTTGAAAACATACTCCGCGGGCGTGCCTTGACTATGGCCGCCGATGTGGCCGTGCGCGTCGATGAAGCCGGGCAACACATACATGCCGGTGAGATCGATTTCTTTATCGCCCGCCGCGGCCTTCGGACGTTTGTCTTGCTCGATCGGCACGCCGGGAAAGCCGACGCTTTGGATATTGACAATG
The DNA here is from genome assembly GCA_964395375.1 of uncultured Cytophagia bacterium. Classification (GTDB taxonomy): domain Bacteria; phylum Zhuqueibacterota; class Zhuqueibacteria; order Zhuqueibacterales; family Zhuqueibacteraceae; genus JABWAN01. The sequence continues at coordinate 6,164 of CAYNDW010000163.1, read as the reverse complement.
CGATTGTTTTCCACGACAATATCCACCGGCCCCATCGCTGGCGCGCCCGTGCCGTCGATCATGGTTGCGCCGCGCAAGATGAGCCGCTTGAACGGCCCTTCGCCCTCGCCGCGCGCCGGCGCATCGGGAATGGGTTGCGATTTGCGCTGCGCGATGAGCGCGGTTGCGCTCAACAGCAATGCGACGCCGAGGCAACGCATAAAGTTGTTGTACCGTTTCATAGCTAACCCTTCCTCACAGATAAAATGAGAAGCTGTGCAACGATGACGTTAGAAAAATTAGAGGCCAGCGGCTTGCGCTAAAGCCAACATCTCGTCAAGCACCTCTTTCAGCTTGGGACATTTTCCATAGGCCACATTGGGATCAAGTTTATCCAGCAAACCAATACTGTGTGTCGTCTTCTTGTATGAGCGCTTGGTCTTCAGTTGATAAAGCCGATCCAAAAGCTTGGCCGGAGGCTCGTCAAAGTTGATCGTTTCCGGATGCTGCACTTTTCCCGGCAAAGCGTTTTTAATTTCGTGTGCAAAAAGCGAAGGGTCGCTCAACAGCCATGCTTCGGTTTCATGCACCGCAAAGAACTGCCGAAACCGAAGCTGCGCCACTGCGGATTCAAGATGTTCTTTTCCCCATTGATACCTTTGTGCCGTGGTTGTGATATGGGAAGGATAAAACGTGGGGCCATATAGGTCAAGCAGGGCAATGACGGCAATGACTTTTTCTTTGCCCGGACCGTTGAGATACATTCGCGCTTTCGTGGGCGCATCCTTTACCAATTGCGGCCAACCACCGCAATCCTCCGACTTGATACCGACAGGCTGCTGCAATCTTGCATCAAGCCATTTCTTAAAAAATGCCGGCAACGCTTTCGCTTCGGTTTCACCCTCACACAGAAGAACGAATTTCATATCATTGCCTCCAATCCGCCGCTGCGAAAGAGTGCGCCCAAAGAATATTCTTGCAGCCAATAGGCCAACTGATCGCCTTGCAAAACTTTAAGTGTGGTTTCCCCATTTTGCCACTGCGCCACTGTCGTCGTCGGTTGCGTGCCGGTGAATGCGTCAAGCAATTGCGGCGAGTGTGTGGTAAAAATAACTTGTGTGCGCCGAGAGGCATCGACGGCATATTCCGCGATGATGGGAAGCATGGAAGGATGCAAGCCGGTTTCGGGCTCGTCTATCGCAATGAGACCACGAGGCTCCGGATTCGCCAAGATGGTCAAGAGCAGGAGAAAACGCAACGTGCCGTCCGAAAGATCCGCAGCAGATTGCGCGCGTTTGAGAGACTTCCAGCGCACGCGCATTTGGATGCGATTATCAGCCGCCGGTGGGAAGAGCAGCTCTTCAAAGTCGTCACCAAATGCGGCTCGCATCGCCGCGTTGATATCGTTCTTGAAATCACGATTCTCGGTGTAGAGGGTATGGAGCACTTGAATAAGATTTTGGCCGTCGCTATCCACCCAACGCTCCGTGCGCGCTACTGCGGCTTGACGCAGTGACGCTGCTTGGCTCACGTCGATATCGTGATAAATTCTCCAACCGAGCAAAAGCGTTTGCAGCATCTGAATGTTAAAATCCATGCCCAACGCACGTGTGGAGAGCAAACTTTCTTCAGCGTTAAGAGCAGCGTCGTGAACGAAAAAAGTCCGTCGATCATCGCTAAGAATCATCCCTTGCAATCCCATTCTGAAAATAAGATCCGGCTTTTCCTCATTCTCAACTTCGACCGCGTGCGCGAAGGTTAAAATCTCCTTCTGAATTTTATAAGAACTGCCTTGTCCAATACGCGCCAGTTCCATTTCATATAAAGCTTTCGCTTCGAGACTTTGTTCTTTATCTGACAACTCATACTCGAACTTATAAGAAATCACCAAGGCCTGTCCATCCCAAACAATCGCATCCATGCCGCCGAGTGATTGAATATATTTTCCGAGGCGGCCCTGGGCAGAAATAGAAATCAGATCCAAGAAGCGGAGCAGGTTGGATTTGCCGGAGCCGTTCGGGCCTATGATCACGTTCAAATCTCCCGGCTGCCAAGTAACATCCTTTAAAGAGCGAAAGCCTTTTATGTTGAGTTCGAGTATCTTCATGCTCACTCCGCGTGCAGATCGTTTCATATAAAAAATTTGACGGCGTCAAAGTGCGATGAAAACCCTAAAAACGCAAGCACAACTTCCGTGAGAGAAAAAACCATGACGCAAAAATTCGACGTTATCATTGTGGGCGCGGGCGTGATCGGATGCAGCTTGGCTTATCATCTCGCGCAACTCGGTTGCACGAACGTGTTGCTCCTCGAGCGCGAAGATTTTCCCGGCACGGGGTCGACGAGCAAAGCGCTCGGCGGCATTCGGGCGCAGTTTACGACTGCGCTCAATGTGCAAATGTCGCTGCTGTCAATGAAGCTATTGGAAGAGATGGACGAGGACATGCGCGCGCAAGCGGGCTATGTCAAAGCCGGTTATTTGTTCATGACTGCCGATCGACTCCGGCTCGAACACATGCACAAAGCTGCGCGCTTCCAGCAAGAGTTGGGCGTAAGCGTCGCCGTGCTTTCGCGCGAGGATATTGCCGCGCGCGCGCCTTTCATTAAAACAGAAGATCTGCTCGGCGGAACTTTCGGCAGCCGCGACGGCTTCATCGACGCGAACGGTGTGACCAATGCTTATTTCACGCGCGCGTGCGCGCAAGGAGTGCAATATCTCAAACGCGTCGAGGTGCAGGCTTTTATCAAACAAAACAAAAAAGCCGTTGGCGTGAAAACGAGAGCCGGGGATTTTTTCGCGGAGCTCATCGTCAATTGCTGCGGACCTTTTGCGCACGACCTCGCGCGTTTGGCGGGAGTCGATTTGCCCGTCGATGCGATTCGCCGGCAAGTGGTCATCACCGGCCCGGAGCCAAATTGGCCGCGCGTGTTTCCCATGCTCATTGACAACGATACGGGCCTCGTGATGCGCCGCGACGGCGAGGCGATTGCGCTCATCTATTCCAACCCCGAAGAGCCGGCGGGTGTGAATCTCAAATTCGATCATGCGTTCATCGAAGTCGTCGCGGAGAAAATGCTGCAGCGCGCGCCGAGTTTGGAGGCCGCGGGCTTCAATCACTCGCGCTGCTATGCGGGATGTTATGAAGTCACGCCCGATCATCATGCGATCATCGGCGCGTCCGGCGTGCCCGGTTTTCTTTTATGCAACGGCTTCAGCGGCCACGGCGTGATGCACGCGCCCGCCGCGGGTTTGGCGCTTGCAGAGATGATTGTGTTTGGCAAGCCGGACAGTATCGATCTCGCGTCGCTCGCGCTCGCGCGGTTTAAAGAAAATCGGTTATTGCATGAAAGCGCGGTGTTTTGAAAGCTGCGCCTAGCAACTGGCGGCTATTTTCTTTTCCGCAAACGAGTGCGGCTGCGCGTATACTCGTTGGATGAGCAACAAAACTGTTACACGAGTTTTTCATCACGACATATAAAATTGCAAGGCTGCAATGAACGACATTTTGGTTCGCGTTGAGGAAAAGCAATACGGCCCCTTCTCGCGGCAAGAGTTTCAAGCGCTCGCCACGAAAGGCGGCTTCAAGCCGCACGATTTGGTTTGGAATGAAGACGAGGGCGATTGGGTGCGTGCTACGGAGTTGAACGAGCTGCGCGAAATTTTCGAAGGCAAAACCGCGAAGCCGGAATCGCGCACCAAGCGCATTATTGCCGTGGGTGGCGGCAAAGGCGGCGTGGGCAAAACCGTGATGAGCGCGTCCATCGGCGTTGCGCTCGCGACGCTCGGCCATGAAGTCGTGATGGTCGATGCGGATTTGGGCGGCGCGAACCTCCACACGGTCATGGGCATTCTCGAGCCGGAGCGCACGTTCTTCGATTTCTACTCGCTCAATGTCGACGATATTAAAGACATCATCCTGCCCACGCACGTCGAAGGCCTGCGCTTGATCAGCGGCGCGTGCGGCACGCTCGGCCTGGCCAATCCGAAATATCAACAAAAGCTGCGCTTCATTCGGCAACTGCGCGAGATCGAAGCGGATTTCATTCTGCTTGATCTTGGCGCCGGCTCGTCTTATAATGTCATTGATTTCTTTCTCGCCGCGGACGAAGGCATTGTCGTGACGAATCCCGAGCCGATGGCGATTCAAGAGTGCTTCAATTTCATCAAGATTTGTTTGCTGCGGCGCTTGCGTTTGGCGTTTCGCGATCATCCCGCGGTGATGACGGTGTTGGAGACGGAGGATTTGAATCGTCCCGGCAAAATCAACGTAACGATGGCGCAAGTCGTGGCCAAGGTGCGCGAACAAGACGCAAACGCAGGGAACATGATGGAAGCGCTGCTCGATTCGCACCGTCCCAAGCTGATCTTGAATATGGTGATTGAGAAGGACGACATCAAAGAAGGCCTTGCGATTCAAGCCGCGGCCTCGGAGCTGTTGTCGATCGACATCGAATATCTCGGCTATGTGAGCCACGATCCCAATGTGCGCAATGCCGTGCGCGATTTGAAACCGTTCATGCTGCAAGCGCCCAACTCGCCGGCTTCGCAAGACTTGGCAAAACTGGTGAGCGTGAAGTTGCTCGGGCAAAAGTCGATTATCAAAAATTTCTTCGAGCAGCGCCGCTTGCGCAAGCAGCTTATGGAGCAACGCGCGGAATATCCCGAAATCACTTTGCACCAACAAGCGCCGATCTGCTCCGTGCGCTGCTTTTATTGGGGCGATTGCGAATATCAAAACGGCGGGCATCCCTGCGCGGTGCGGCACTTGGAGCCGATCTTTAAATCGTGAAAGCGCTAAAAGCATTTTAAATTTTCAATTGCAAATTTTAAATTTGCATTGACTGTTATTCGCAGAGAAATAAAAACCAAAGGAGATCACGGATGGCTCTCAACGTAACGCCGCTGCACGATCGCGTGCTCATTAAGCGGGCGGAAGAAGCAACGAACAAATACGGCAGTCTCTACATTCCCGAGACGGCCAAAGAAAAGCCGATGCAGGGCGAAGTGCTCGCCGTGGGCAAAGGCAAATTGAAGAAAGACGGCACACGGCAAACGCCAATGGTGAAGACCGGCGACCGCGTGCTGTTCGGCAAGTGGTCGGGCGAGGAATTTGAATATACCGGGGAAAAATTTTTAATGCTGTCGGAAGACGATATTCTCGCCGTATTGTGATTCCCACACGCTCTTGTGCGCACGCGATGACCACCTCGCGTGCGCAGCGTTTCTTACAGGCTCCTTCCACGAACAACTGCTAAGCCGCCCGCCTGGAACATTGCGCTTGTTGCACTTCTCGCAAAAAATGATAACTTGTATTGTTGTGCTAGCGTCAACGCACGGCTGGCTGCGACGATTCCGTGTTGGTTTATTGCTGCCGCTTCGTTTCCGCCCAGCCCAGCAACCTGCATCTTGATTTTATTTTCTTCGCGTGGAATACCGCGCGCCTGCCGTAAAATTATCGAAAGTGTGTTCGCATGAAAGACCGGACTCGAGTTTTTATTGTTGATGATAATCGCCTGCTGCGCGAAGGTTTGGTTTCCATGCTGGCGGAGCGGGAAGACTTTGCCGTTATCGGCGCCGCGGCGAGCGGGCGCAAGGCTTTGGAACAAATCAAAGAGCTGCGCCCGGAAGTTGCCCTCATCGACATCGGCATGCCGGGCAAAGACGGGATCGAAGTCACGCAAGAGTTGCGGCGCGACGCACCGGAAGTTAAAGTCGTGATTCTCGGCATGGTGGATTTGACGGACGAGATCATGGCGTGCATCGAAGCCGGAGCCGCGGGTTATGTTTTGAAAGAAGCCTCGTTCGATCATCTCGTCGAGACGATTAATTCCGTTCAGCGCGGGGAATCGTTCTGCTCGCCGCGCATGGCGGCCTCGCTGTTCTCGCGCATCGCGGAATTGGCCGGCGAGCGCGTGCCGCGCATTCCACTGAGCGCCGTCAAGCTGACGGCACGCGAGCTGGAAATCATCAATGTGATTGCCGAAGGCTTGCCCAACAAAGAAATCGCCAAACGCCTTTCCATCGAAGCGCAGACCGTAAAAAATCACATTCATAATATCCTCGACAAGCTCAATCTGCACACTCGCCTCGAAGCCGTGGAATATGCCCGCGAAAGAAAATTGCTGACCGAGAAATAAACAAAGCGAGCGAAGTCGGACTGCTGCGTTGGATTTGAATGAAGGCT
>CAYNDW010000162.1:0-10578 GCA_964395375.1 uncultured Cytophagia bacterium | reverse complement strand
ATATGACAGTGCGCGGCAATGCGACAACCTGAAAGAGTTGCTGCGCAAGGTGCAAGGCGCTTAAGATTCACTCTCAATAAATCATGTGAAGTTGTTTGGCTTAAATTGAAGGAGGTTTGCAATGATGAGAAGACTGATGACATCCGTCGCGCTGGCCGCGGTATTGATGATGAGCACTGCGGTCTTTGCAACCAATGGATATTTTTCTCACGGCTATGGCGTCAAATACAAAGCGCTCGCCGGCGCGGGCGTGGCGCTGCCGCTCGGCACGATGGGCGCGGCCACCAATCCCGCGCATCTCGTGTTCATCGGCAATCGTTTTGATGTCAGCCTCGCGATGTTCAATCCCAATCGCCAGTACACGATCACCGGCAACCCTTCCGGCTATCCCGGCACGTTTGGCTTGATGCCCGGCACGTTTGAAAGCGATTCGAAATGGTTCGTGATTCCCGCGATTGGCGCGAATTGGAACTTGAATGACAATACGGCCTTCGGGCTTGCGGCATTCGGCAACGGCGGCATGAACACGAACTATGCTACACGCACGTTCGGCGCTTCGCCCACGGGCGTCGATCTCGCGCAAATGTTCTTCGCGCCCACGTTCGCGAAAAAATTTGGCGCGCATGCGTTCGGCCTCACCGCGATCTTGGCGTATCAACGCTTTCAAGCCGAAGGCGTGGCGGCATTTGGAAATTTCTCCAGCGCCGCGGATAAGCTCTCCAATAACGATTATGGCAACGGCTTCGGCTATGGCGGCCGCGTGGGCTATCAAGGTGAGTGGGTGAAAAATTTTTACGTCGGCGCTTCATATCAAATGCAGACGAAGATGAGCAAGTTCGACGAGTATGCCGGTTTGTTCGCGGAGGAAGGCTGCTTCGATATTCCTTCGAATTGGACCGCAGGCTTGGCGTTCAAACCAAGCTCGGCTTTGGCGCTTGCATTCGATGTGCAACGCATCAATTACAGCGCATGCAATTCGGTCGGCAATAAGTTGCTGCCAAATTTGATGACGAGCAAATTGGGCAATGAGAATGGCGCCGGTTTCGGTTGGGAAGATATGACGGTGTTCAAAGGCGGCGTGCAATGGCAAGCGCGCAAAGATTGGACGCTGCGCGCGGGCTATTCCAACGGCAAGCAACCGATTCCGTCGAGCGAAGTGCTCTTCAACATTCTCGCGCCGGGCGTGATCGAGCAACATGCGACGTTCGGTTTCACGAAGACGCTCGCCAATCAAAACGAAATCAGTTTTGCGTTGATGCACGGCTTCTCGAAGAGCCTCAGCGGCGCGAATCCGTTGGAAGCGCCGGGGCAACAGACGATTGAATTGAAAATGAATCAATGGGAATTTGAGCTCGGATATTCGTTCTGACAGCGCACTGTAGTCCCGACCCCTTGTGGGTTGCTGTTGCAATCAAATGCGTGATGGTGACTCAGAGAATCGCCCACAAGGGGCGAGGGCTACGATAAACAAAAGGCCCTGTATGTCTACCAAACTTTCACGACGCGACTTTATCAAGATTGGCGGCCTCGGCTTGGGCAGCCTTGCTGCGGGCGGCGGCTTGCTCAAAACTTTTTTCAACGCCGACACGCATGAAGTTTATGCCGCGCCTGCATTGACCGGTTTTACGAATGGCCCCGTGACGCTCACGCCCACCGTGTGCGAAATTTGTTTTTGGCAATGCGCGGGCTGGATGCACAGCGTCAACGGCCAACCGTGGAAAATCACCGGCAATGTCGATGATCCGAATTGCCATGGCCGCCTCTGTCCGCGCGGCACCGGCGGGCTTGGCGCGTATCTCGATGAAGATCGCTTGCGCACGCCGTTGATTCGTACCGAGGCGCGCGGCAAACAATCTTTCCGCGAAGCTTCGTGGGAAGAGGCGTTCGATTACATTGCGCAAAAGATGAAAAAGATTGCCGAAGAACACGGCCCCGAATGCGTCGCGTTGTTCACGCACGGCTCCGGCGGCGCTTACTTCAAACATCTCTTGCGCGCGTATGGCTCGGACAATGTCGCCGCGCCTTCGTACGCGCAATGTCGCGGTCCGCGCGATGAAGCGTATGTGCTCACGTATGGCGATGAAATCGGCTCGCCGGAGCGCACGGATATTCTCAACTCGAAATGCCTCGTGCTCATTGGCAGCCATCTCGGCGAGAACATGCACAACACCCAAGTGCAAGAGTTCGCGGATTTGGTCGGCAACGGCGCGACCGTCATCACGGTTGATCCGCGTTATTCCGTGGCCGCGAGCAAATCGAAATACTGGCTGCCCATTCGGCCTGCAACTGATCTCGCGCTGCTGCTCGCGTGGATCAACGTCATCATCACTGAAAATCTTTACGACAAAGAGTATGTTGAAAAATACACCGTGGGATTTGATGAACTGAAAAATGCCGTGCAATCGAACACGCCTGAATGGGCCTATCCCATCACCACCATTGAGCCGGGCGTGATTCGCGAAACCGCGCGCGAGATGGCGCGGCACAAGCCCGCGACGCTCGTGCATCCGGGTCGCCACGTCACGTGGTACGGCGATGATACGCAACGTGTCCGCGCCGGCGCGATTCTCAATGCCCTGCTCGGCAGTTGGGGACGCCGCGGCGGAATTTACGTTCCCAACAAAGCGAGTGTGCCGGCTTATCCCACGCCGCCTTATCCCACGCCGAAAAAAACTTGGCGCGACGCTTTTCCGGACGTGTATCCGTTGGCGAGTTTGGTTTTAGCAAACGGCATTTGCGACGCGACGATTCCCTCGGTCACGCGGAGCTGCAATTTCAAAGGCTGGATCGTGTACGGCACGAATTTGATGCTCACGTTGCCCGAGCCGAAGAAGACGATCGAGGCAATTCAAAATCTCGATCTGCTCGTGGCGATTGATATCATGCCCGCGGAAATCACCGGTTGGGCCGATGTGATCTTGCCCGAATGTTCGTACCTCGAACGCTACGATGATTTGCGCATTTTGCCGGGCCGCGTTCCAAGCATTGCCTTGCGCGCGCCCGCGTTCGAGCCGCGTTTCAATTCCAAGCCCGCGTGGTGGATGGCGAAAGAGTTGGGCCATCGGCTCGGCCTCGACACGTATTTTCCGTGGAAAAATTTTGAAGAATACTTGGACGTACGTTTGAAGGGCATTGGCGCAAGCTTGGAAGAGATGAAGAAAAAAGGCGTGTTGGTTTTGAACGATCAGAAGCATCCGCTCTATTTTGAAGACGGCGCCGAGCCGGTATTCGACACGCCGAGCGGCAAGATCGAATTGGCTTCGAGCACGCTGGCAAGTTACGGCTTCGATGCCGTGCCGAAATACACGCCGCACGAAGAGCCGCCGGAAGGTTACTATCGCCTGATTTACGGCCGCGCGCCGACGCACACCTTTGGTCGCACGACGAACAATCCCATTCTCGCCGAAACGATGTTGGAGAATGAAGTGTGGCTCAGCCCCACGGTCGCGAAGTTGAACGGCATTCGCAACGGCGAGTACGTCGTGTTGGTGAATCAAGACGGCGCGCGCAGCAATAAGATCAAAGCCAAAGTCACGGAGCGCATTCGCCACGATTGCGTTTACATGGTACACGGCTTTGGTCACACCGACAAGCGCATGCGCAAAACTTATCTGCGCGGCGCCGACGATACCGGCTTGATCACCCGCGTGAAAGTCGATCCCATCATGGGCGGCACCGGCATGCGCGGAAATTTCGTTATGTTTGAATCGGTGAGTAGTTGATAGTGATCAGTGATCAGTTTTCAGTGATCAGTATTGGGTAACTGATTACTGAACACTGAACACTGAACACTGATCACTGATCACTGAAAACTGGAGAGTAGATATGCCTCGCTACGGGATGGTCATCGACACCAAACGCTGCGTCGGTTGCGCGGATTGTGTGGTGGCCTGCAAAACTGAAAACAAAGTTGCCGACGGCTTCTGCCGCGATTGGATCGTGCAGGACGTTCGCGGCACGTTTCCGAATTTGCAAATGGAGATTCGCTCCGAGCGCTGCAATCATTGCGAGAACGCGCCGTGCGTGCGCTGCTGTCCGACGGGCGCGAGTTACATCTCGGACGGCGGCATCGTGCTCGTCAACCACGACGAATGCACCGGCTGCAAAGCCTGCATCGCCTCGTGCCCGTATGACGCGCGCTTCGTTCATCCCGAAGGCTACGTGGATAAATGCACGTTCTGCATTCATCGTGTGCAGCAGGGCCTTGATCCCGCGTGCGTGGCCGTGTGCCCGACGAAGTGTATGTACTTCGGTGATCTTGATGACGCGAACAGCGCAGTGAGCAAGCTGCTGGCTTCGCGGCCGAATCATGCGCTGATTCCCGAAGCCGGTACGCAGCCGAAAGTTTTTTATTTGAGCTAAAGTGAAGCAATCGGACTTTCACTCAATGGATAAATTGAATTTCGCCTTTCATAACTTTATGACGATTTATTGCATCAATAATAACGGAAGAGCGGCGCTGTTTCAAATCGCCTTTTGATGGAGACAATGACAGATGAGTTTAATTAAATTAGAAAACGTCACCAAGGTCTATAACACCGGTGAAGTGCCGGTGACCGCGCTGAAAAGCATTGATTTGGAAATTGGCAAGCAGGCCTTTGTTTCGTTCATCGGGCCCTCGGGCAGCGGCAAATCCACGCTGCTGAATTTGATCGGCGCTTTGGACAAACCCACCGAGGGCAGTATTACCATCAACAGCGCCAATCTCGGCACGCTCAGCCGCAAGGACGCCGCCAATTTTCGCGGCGACACGCTTGGCTTCGTCTTCCAAAATTTCAATCTCATTCCGGTGCTCACCGTTTATGAAAACGTCGAATACCCGCTGCTGATGATCAAGCGCGTGCCCGCCAAAGAGCGTCGCGAGCGCATTTTGAATTTGCTCGAGAAAGTCGGCATGCACGATCAGAAAGACAAATATCCCAACCAGATTTCCGGCGGGCAAAAACAGCGCGTGGCCGTGGCGCGGGCGTTAGTCACCAATCCGCAAATTGTGCTCGCCGACGAGCCGACCGCCAATCTCGATCACGCCACCGCGTTCAAGGTCATTGCCATCATGCACGAAATGCAAAAGGAATTTGGCACCACTTTTGTTTTCTCAACGCACGATCCGAAGATCGTCGGCGAAGCGGAAATTCTCTACACTTTGGAAGATGGTGTGCTGGTCAACAGCGTAACCCAGACCGCCGGTCTGGAAACTTGATAGAACAAAATAAAGATGTCCCAACGGATGACAGCGGCCAACGGATAAAAAAATGTTTTTAACAGTTGGCCGCTTTTATCCGTTGGTCTTAATCTATCAGTTGGGGCGAAAGCTTTTAGAATTTCATTCTGATTTTTTTATTGCCCAATTTGCAGAAGGAATATCATGCGCAATCTCATTAAAATCGCCGTCCGCAATCTCTTCCGTTACAAGCGTCGCACGTTGCTCACCTCTTCCCTGATCGCCTTCGGCGTGATTCTCGTTATCGTCTTCGGCGGGCTGGCGATTTCGTTCAAAACCCAAATGGTCGGCGTGATCACCAACAGCTCGCTGGGCGATTTGCAATTTCACAAGCAAGGCTACGTCGAGTCGATTGACAACCTGCCGCTCAACCTCACCTTGTCCGGAGACCGGCTCGCCGCCGTTGAAAAGTCGCTGCAACAGAATCCCAACGTCGCCGCTTACAGCCCGCGTCTCAAATTCGGCGCGATGATCAGCAACTACGCGCAAACCTCGAACCTGCGTTTGAGCGCGGTCTATCCCGAGCATGAAAATCCGACCTGTCCCGATCTCGTCAAAAGAATACAAAGCGAGCTCCCCAATCCTAATCAATTTCTCAAGCCTGGTGAAATTCTTGTCCCGCAGAATTTGATGAAAGGCCTTGAGCTGAAAGTCGGCGACGAGATTGTTTTGGTGGCGACGAACAAAGATGGCTCGGTCAACGGCATTCCGCTGCGCATCGGCGCGGTGATCGAAAGCGTGCTCGGTCCGGCGGGCAAGGATGGCTATATTCATATCGACGATGCGAAAACGCTCTTGCGCATGGAAGAGCTTGAGATTATAGAAATCGCCGTGCGCCTGAAGCAATTCGATCAGCTCAAAAATGTTTTCGGCGAATTAAAAAAAGAAATCGCCGCGCCAACATCAGGAATCGAAGTGCATACCTGGGAGCAGCTCTCGCCGTTCGCCAGCATTGCGCGCATCGTCGATTTGCTCATCATCGTTGTTAAGTTCATTTTGATCTCCATTGTGTTGGTGAGCATCTTGAACATCATGACCATGTCGGTGTATGAGCGCATCAGCGAGATCGGCACCATCGCGGCCATCGGCACGCGCCCGAGCCGGATTCTCTCGCTGTTCCTGATCGAAGGCTTTGCGATGGGCTTGCTGAGCACCGTTGCCGGTATCGTGATCGGACTTGGCCTGCTGTGGCTGATGAATCTCACGCCGATCAATTTTACTTTCGGCATGATGCAGGTCTCGCTCGCGCCGAGCATTCCGCCGCGCGAAGTTGTTTTGGTGACGGTGATTGTGATGCTGGTTTCAGTCCTTGCCAGCTTGCAACCGGCATACAAAGCTGCGAAGATGGAGCCGGTGGAAGCGCTGGGGCATGTGTAATTCAAAGCGGCTGAATTTAAAAGTATCGTGAATAGAAGATCGCAAAAGGAGCAACCATGAAACACACACTGCTATTTTTCGGATCAATCTTGTTGGCCGGAATGCTGCTGATTGGCAACCTCATGGCCGGCAACAAAGGAGGCCACATGCAAGTCATAAAATTGCGCACCGATATCGGTGCGGGGCAAAATAAACAGATCGAAGTGTTGTTCGAAGGGCCAAAGCGCAAGCTCGTTCAGATCACGCTTCGCCATGAAGCCATCCTGGAATCTCACAGCGCGCCAGAACCGATCACGATTCAATGCTTATCCGGAAAAGGCACGCTCATTGTCGGCGACAAAAAAGAAACCGTCCAATTGGAACCAGGTGTGCTGGTCACCATCGAGCCGAACATCGTGCACGAAATTAAATCGCAGCCGGTGGTCGCCGTGCTGTTGACGAGGTTTACTGAGAAGTAAATCGGAAAGGAGTGAAGCTTATGAAAGCGGGCAAATTAAATATCGGTCTGGGTTTTTTGTTTCTGGCGGGATTCATGATTTATGGATTTGTTCTGATCTATCTGCGCGATTTCGCGCCAGGAAAAGAAGCATGGATTGCCGGCAGCTTAACCGGTCCGCATTTTGAATCGCGCCTCGCGCATGCGCATGGCAATCTTTTCGCTTTTCTCAACATCGTCATCGGCTACTTGCTGATGCATTTGTCAATCACCGAAACCGCGGCTAAAAAGATTTCGCTGTTGGCGCTCACCGGCATGTTGATGCCCATCGGCATCTTGAGCGAGGTGCTTTTCGGCTTGCCGCCATTTTTAGTTCTCCTCGGCGGAATTTCGATGGTGCTGAGTGTAGCGTGGCTTGGTGTTGCCGTGCTCGGAAATAAAACTTGACGAAGGATTTAAGATGAAAATAATATTTTCTCTCATCTTGATTTTGTCCATGCCACCGCTGATAGTGATGGCGCAAGACGCCAACGCCCTGCTCAAAACGGTTGATGACAATCTCATGCCCGCTTCGTACGAAGCGATTCGCCGGATCATCAACGAAGAGCCGGACGGCGCGAAGAAGGAATTCACTTTCTTCACCGTCAAAAAAGGCAAAGACAAAATCGCCATGATGTACCTCACGCCCGCGAGCGAGAAAGGCCGCGCCACTTTGCGGCTGGGCGAGAACATGTGGCTGTACATTCCAAACGTCAACAAGCCCATTCGCATCACCAGCCTGCAATCCGTGATTGGCGGCGTGTTCAACAATGCCGACCTCATGCAACTCGACTATCACGCGGAGTACGACGCCGTTTTTGCCCCGCAAGGCGGGGAAGCAGAGCATATTCTCGATCTGAAAGCGAAAAACAAGACCGTGGCCTACGATAAACTAAAGATGTGGGTGACGAAAGACAAAAAGATTTTGCGCAAAGTCGAAGCATACTCCGCCTCCGGCATGCTCATCAAGACGCTCGAATTCAAAGAGGACAAAAATTTCGGCAACGGTCTGGTGCGGCCCTCGGTGATTGAAACCACCAGCCCGCTCTACAAAGGCTACCGGTCATTGATGATTTATCAAACTATCAAACCGCGCCAATTGCCAGATGAAGTTTTCACGCTTAATTATATGGGACGATTGGGGGACTTGCGATGAGAGCGCTTCTGGCTTGTTTGTTTCTCGCGTCTGCTCTTGCGCATGCGCAAGAGGAGCCTGTCGAAATTCCCCCATCGGCAGAAAAGAAGCTGGAATGGAGCGGCAATCTCGATACGAAGTATACTTTTTTTCATACGGCGCAGGAATCGCCGCTCTACAAGCTGCAATTTTATGATGCCAGTGAATTATCCTCGTATCTTTCGCAATACCGTATCGAACCGTATCTCAACGCCGACTACAGAACGAAAGATCTCGGCTTTCATCTGAAGACGCACGCCACCTATTTCAGCGACGCGGAAGCGACATTTGATCTGTTTGAAGCTTACGGCAGTTTTAATCCTTCATTCAACGCGACAATTCAATTCGGCAAGCGCGTGTACAGTTGGGGCAAAGGCTATGCGTTCAATCCGGTGGGATTTGTGAATCCTATCAAAGATCCGGAGAATCCCGAGCTGGCGCAAGCCGGATTGTTGTCGGCGAACTTCGAATACATCAAAAGTTTTTCCTCCGCGGCGCTGCAAACTTTTTCATTTCTCTTCGTGATGATTCCACCGCCGCCAAAATTCCACCGCCGCTATGACGAAGCCGAGAACACGGAGGTGGCGCTGAAAACTTATTTCCTGCTGTGGGATACGGATATCGATCTTATGGGATATTACAGCCAAAGCAAACCGAAACGGCTCGGCTTCGATTTCTCCAGAAACATAAAAGAGAATTTTGAGGCGCACGGCGAAGTGAGTTATAACAAAGACACGCCGCGCTATTCTATTGCCGACGGCAAATTACAAACCGAACCAGACAATCATTTTTCTTATCTGTTCGGCCTGCGCTATTTGCACGCCTCGAACACCACGGTGATCGCGGAGTATTATCGCAACGGCCTCGGCTTGAATAAAAAAGAGTTTGAAGATTACGCCGGCTTTTTGGCGAACGGCGCGCGCTCCGGCAGCGCGGCCATCGTGCAAAACACGTTGGGCGTGAGCCAGCAATATTTTCGCGGCAGCACGCTGATGCAAAATTATCTGTACGTGAAAATCACCAAGCCCGAGCCGTTTGAGTGGCTTTACTTCACCCCGTCGCTGTACACGATTTACAATTTGCACGACCACAGCTTTTTGCTCTCGTCGCCGCTCAACTACAAACCCGCGACCAATTTTGAATTCATTTTCTGGCCCACGTTTCTCCTCGGTGGAAACAACGCCGAGTTTGGCGGGAAACTGTTGCAACAGAGAATAGAGTTGTGGGCGAGAGTTTATTTTTAGCGCGCTGCACTCAAACTTTGGAGCGAACCATGCACGAACTCACCATCACCAGCGGACGCGAGATGCACCTGATCGATCCGCAGCTCGCCATCTGGGGCTGGGAAATTCCGGTGTATCTTTTTCTCGGCGGATTGGTTGCCGGTATTTTGTTTTTCTCCGCGCTCTATTTTCTGCGCGGCAAATCCGAGGAAATGCCGACCGTTGTGCGCGTCACGCCGCTCTTCGCGCCGATACTGCTCGGCCTCGGCTTGTTCGCGCTCTTTCTCGATCTCGAATACAAGCTGCACGTGTTTCGCTTCTACACCAACATTCGTTTGGAATCGCCGATGTCGTGGGGCTCGTGGACGCTCGCGGTGATTTTTCCGCTCAGCGTCATTTGGGCTGCGCTGCACATTGACAAAGTTTTTCCCAATTGGCGCTGGCCTTTTGCGTGGATAGAAAAAGCGCTGGCCTTCTTCAAACAATATGCGCGCGCAATTGCGTGGCTGCTCATCATCTACTCGGCGCTGCTCGGCGTGTACACCGGCATTTTGCTCAGCGCCTTCAATGCGCGGCCGTTTTGGAATTCCGCAATTCTCGGCCCGCTGTTTCTCGTATCCGGCATGTCGACCGGACTCGCACTCAACTTGTTGCTCTCGCGGAATGAAAAAGAAAAACACCTGCTCGGTCGCATCGATGTCATGGCGATCAGCGTCGAACTGTTTCTGATCATTCATTTGTTCATGGGATTTCTTGCTTCCACGCAAGTTCACATCGACGCGGCCAAACTTTTTCTCGGCGGGCCATACACCGCCAGTTTTTGGATTTTCGTCGTCGCACTCGGTTTGATTTTTCCAGCGATAATCGAGTTCTTAGAACTACGCGGCAAAATTTTATCAACGCGTATTCCCGCGTTGCTGGTTTTATTCGGCGGCTTGCTGCTGCGGTTCATTGTCGTCGAAGCGGGACAAGCAAGTAGCTGGATGGTTGGAGTTTTGGATTGATGGATTGGTGGATCAATGGAGTGATGGAGTAATGGAGTAATGGATTCCATGTCACGTCCTGAAAAAAGTTGACACTTTTTAGGGTAGCTTTAGCTCTCCCCCCA
>CAYNDW010000161.1:0-10582 GCA_964395375.1 uncultured Cytophagia bacterium | reverse complement strand
AGCGGAGAACGTAGTGCTTTCCAACCGAAAACAGGTGGGGAATTAACCTGGCCCTAAAGCAACTCCCCTGGGGAATTAGGGTGGCCCTTGACAGGCAGAGACGAGATCCGCAAACTCTGTCCGGGCAATCGATGCCAGAGGTTGAAGATTAATCCCCATTGTTCGATGTTGCGTTCGCCTTCGAGCACGCGCAGCAAAACAACCTAGATTTTCTCGCCGTCCTCCGGCGCGTCCATTTCGCGTTTGAGCCAGGTCCTGCCAAAGTGCCAATCGCGCTTGACCGTAGCGAGGCCGAGGTCCAATTCCTTCGCGATTTCTTCGAACGTGAGGCCGGCCCCAAAGTGCAAATCCACGATGTCAAAGACGCGCTGATCCTCGGCACACAATTTCTCCATGGCCGCATTCAGCGCAAGCATGTCGAAGGAGGGTTGCAGCGAAATACGCGAGCCGTCGTCGGGCAACATATCGTCCAATCCCACTTTGTGCTGATCGGGCCCGCCGCGTTTCTCCGCTTTGCGCTTGCGGGCGTTGTCGATCAGAATGCGGCGCATGCACTTCGCGGCTATGCCGAGGAAATGTTTGCGGTTTTGCCATCCCATTTTCTGATCGTAGAGACGCAAAAAGGCCTCGTTGACTAGCGCGCGCGTCGTGAGAGTATGATCGGCGATGTGCTCGTGTACGCGCCGGGAAGCCATGCTCCGCAAATCGTCATAGAGCAGCGTGGTGAGCAGCTCAAAAGCTTTGGGATCGCCGGCGTCAAATTGTTGCAGCAGCTTGGTCACTTCATCGCGGGTTGCCATGGTTGTGCTCCTTGGAGAATGAAAGTGCGTTGCGAATGAGACGATTTGCGGAGAATTAGCGCGTTATTAAAAGAAGAGTATCCGATTTTTTTTGCGCCAACGAAGGGCCGTCAACCCTCCGTTGGCTTTTTATTCACACTCACATGACGGGAGTGTCGCATGTGTTCGGCTTTCAAGTTCTTTGAAAAATCCTCTGAGGAAGGGCGCATGGCTTCGCCGCTTGTGACCGAGAAATACGTTGAGCTCACACTTCCGCTGGGCGAAACCACGGCAATCGTGCTCTACTATCTGCCCAAATCCGCGCGCGCCATTTGGGTGGCGACGTGTTGGGACGAGTGTTTCGAACGTTTTTTTCAGCGGCCGTGCGAGCGCGAGGAATTGCAGCGCCGCTTGCGCGAATGGCCCACACTCGGGGTTTTGTTATGGAGCGGCCGGCGGAATCATTATCGCCGCGGCGCGCTCATCAAAGCGCCGGATCGTGACACCAGCGCGCACAAGTGGATGCTCGTATGTGAAGTGGCCAACGTGAATCTGGAAAATGCTGAGGAACTTTTCGGGCCGGCCACGCACGCCGCCTCGCAAATTGTGGTCGTGCGCAGCTTGCAATTGCGGAACGAGCTGCGGCGCAAGCGCGGTGAGGGTTTTTCTTTTTTCAAACACGAAGACTCCACGCAATTTTGCCCACGGTGCCCGCGGACAAAATAGCCGGCAACAGCATCGCCACGATGAAAAGCAGGAGTCTCTTCATGTAGCCTCCTTAGAATTGAGTTGAATGAAAAAATTGGAAAGGTCTTCGTGATGAACGTGTGGGAAAAAGCGCTGGGAATAATCTGGCAACTGCGCCAACAAAGTCAATGAATTTTTCTGGCGGAAGCCTGGCGCGTTGGAAATCAGCTCGGGTTTCGGCAGCAGCGCGCGGCTGAACTCCGGCATGAAGGGATAGACCATCCGAATCGCGAGGTTGACGATCATCCGCGCAAAGGCGGCGAGTATGCGCCAATTGGGAGGAAGTTGTGGGTTGATTTCAGTGGATTGGGTCAAGACGGGGTCTTCCGCAACGTTGCGTTTGAGTTGCAACGAATAAACCGGCAACGAATAATATTCGTATAGACGAACGCGCTAAAGTCGCAGAGTTTCTTCCCAAGATCAAATCATGCCTCTTTTTTCTCTCCCCACCAAAAAAAACTTTGCGTGAGCCGTTCCGGAATCCGTTTGCGCGTTATTGTTTGAAACACGAGGCCTCGTGGTCACAAAAACAGTTTCACTCATCTCTTTCACTTTCAACAGGAGAAACTCTCATGAAAATCAAAAAGTACCTCGGTTTGTTCGCCGCCCTCGTTTTGGTGGCGCTGCTTGGCGCATGCAAAAAAGATCCAGTGTCACCCAAGACCGGCACGATTTCCGGCACGGTTGGGGTTCCAAACGTTTTTAATGCATTTATCCTCGACCCGATTCCCAACGCACGGGTTGGCATCTATGCAAGCCTTTCTGATTTGCAGAACGACAGACACCTCAAAACGGCCACGAGTTCGGGCACGGGCGCATACACGCTGTCCGAGGTTGCCCCCGGCGCCTATTACTTGGACGTTTGGAAAGACAACGATTTCAGCGACGACCTGAGCAGCGGAGATTATTACGGGTACGTCGGCTCCACCGAGCCGGTCACGTTGACGGTGACCGCCGGGCAAACGGCGACTTTGAACATTCGCTTGGAGGTTTGGCCGTGAGCGCGGTTGGCGTTTTTTCCAGGAAGCCTTGCGCTTTTTGGGCAAGGCTTCCGGCTAAATCATCGTTTGGTGTTGACCTTTAATCTTTATGGAGGAGTCATGTTACGCTTGAAACACTTTAGCTATGCCGCCTGCACGATTTTCACGCTCGTTAGTTTTTCGGTATCGACTTCTCAGGAGCGTTCGGGCTTGCTCCGGCCCGAGGACATTCGCTATACGCTCGATCTGCGTCCCCTCTCACCGGATTCGGTGTATGCGATTTCGATGGGCAGCGACGCGCCATTGCGGGTGCGTGCGCGTGTGAGAGAGGAAACGACCGTAGTGCAACCGGCTCATGTTGAGTTTCGAAATACGGCGCGTCCCCATCAATTTGCTGCCTGCAAAAAGTTGGTGATCCCTAATGCGGCCGTGTTCCTTGCAGATCAAATCTATTATTCGGCGTTGTTGATTGGGCAGTCCGGCTCCTATGATTGGGCCGCGAACCTCACGAGATCATCTTTCGAGAATTTGATCAATCAAAACGGCAATAATGGATTGCGCCTCGAGAGCATGAGCATCAATCCCACTACCGACGGCAGCTCCAGCCGATACGCCGGCACGTGGACGGACGATGGCCTGGCTTGGCAGGCGGCCCTGGCCCTCAGTGCGGCAGATTTTTTGAATGTGAATGGCACACTCTTCCAACAAGGCTTCCATCTGGCAGATTTCGAATTCGACATCCGCGCCAAGCTGTACAGCGGGGTTTGGGTTCAGGACGGTTATGGCTCCTTTGTAGGGTTCGATTTTACGACTGCGCAAATGAGCGAAGCGATGGCTTATTATTACAACAACGGCGGCCGGCCGATCGATCTGCACATTTATGCCACCAACAGCAACAACACAGCCTTTGCTTACAGTGCCGTTTGGGTGGAGAATCGTGAAGGCTATGACTGGAGCGCTGCATGGGAGCAACCCGGGCCACAGTTCCAAAGCTTGATAGAAAGCGCGGCCCAAGCAGGTTTTCGTTTGATCGACTATGAAACCTACAAAACCTCGCAAGGCCCGCGCTTCGCCGGTATTTGGGTGGCAGACGGCGAGGATTGGGCGCTCTTGTTGAACTATGATAATCGCACCGCATTCGAAGCCGACGTTCAAAGCCTGGAGAGCAGCGATGATTTGCGTCCGGTCTCGTTCGAAGTCTTCACTGGCGAATTGAGCACAGCAGTGGCAGAGCAAACAACCGCGACGATTTCAAGCTACGAATTGTCGCAAAACTACCCCAACCCCTTCAATCCCGAAACCACGATTCGTTACGCGCTGCCGAGCCGCGCGCAGGCGCAGCTTGTGATTTACGATCTCACCGGGCGCATCGTGAAAGAGCTGGTGTCCGAGCAACAAGCGCCGGGCGAGCACGCGGTGCAATGGAACGGACGAGACAACGCGGGCAACAGCGTCGCGAGTGGAGTTTATGTTTATCGGCTGGTGGCAACACCCGCCACCGGCGCGCCAGTGACTTTGACGAGGAAGCTGACATTCATGAAATAACACAACCAACCTCACAGGTTTTCAAGACCTGGAAAGATGCAAACTTACCAAAAGGAGACGTTACAATGAAAGTACCGGATTGGGATAATTCGATGAACGAGAATCATAAGCTCGTTTCCGGCGGGGCCGCAAGCGTAGTCACGGGAACCGCGCTGAAAATTGGCTTGGGCGGAAAAGCCGTGACCGCGGCCCTCGCTCTTACGAAAGCAAGTGCCATCGGAAAAGTGGCCATCGCTGCGGGCGCAGTAGCCGGACCCGCAGCGATGGTTGTCGTGGGAGGGGTTGCTCTCGGCTGTGGTTTGTACCAAAATTTTAAGAAGAAGTGAGCCTTCGAAAAAATTTGCCTTCGGCAGATCGATAGGCTGAGTCAGGATAAATCTTGAAGCGACGATCAATCACGAGGCCGCTTCTTGATGTGAAGACTGGCCTCTTGCGCTCTGTGTTGATAGACAAAGTCCGGCTTGCGCCCAAACGAGACGCCAGCCGGACTCGCTTGAAGTTATTTAAACCCAATCGGTGAGGAGAAAAACTATGCGGATCCTCTTGCAGTATCGGCTCTGGGCTATGATCGGCGTGCTTGTCATTGCCGGGAGCGCCGCGCATGCGCAAGTAACGACCGCCAATGTGTTGACGCGTGTCGTCGCCGCCGTCGCGACCATCGAAAAAGCGAAAAGCCAGATTTTATTCATCCAGATCGATAACTTGAAGAACGGCTCCACGGATAGCCAAACTTACAGCTTGAGCGCGGGCAGCGCTTACTCCGTCATTGCGATCGGTGATGAGCAACGGATTCAAGATCTCGATCTCGAAGTTTATGATGAAAATAACAGCAAGGTAGGAGAAGATAGCGATGCTCAGAACGTTGCGAAGGTAACCGTGCGGCCGAGATGGTCAGGCACATTCACGTTTGCCGTTTCGGCTTATCGCATGAGCCATCAGGACGGGTTCTACGGAATCATCGTTTACCGCGAGGATTGAGTGGGCGAGGCTGCGAAGTCCGGCTTGTGCAGAAGGCTCCTCTAAATTATGAACCTGCTCATGCGCAAACCGGACTTCGTTCTTTGCCGAAGTTATTTGGCGGAGAGTTTTTGAGGTTCTTCCTGTTTCGGCAGCAGCGCGCGATACTCCGCGGCTTGGGCGGGCTTGTTCCAGGCTTGATAGAGCGCGATGATGCGCTGCAAAGCGTCTGGTGTTCTTGGATTCTTTTCACCGACTTTACTTTTGATCATTTTGTAGCTCTCAACTAGAAGTGGCTCTGCTTCATCGTAGCGTTTAATAGTTGAAAGATAATGCCCATACAAACTCTGGGCTTCAGCTGTAAGCCAATGGTCATCGGTAAGGCGCTTGCGGCGTATCGCCAGAGCCTCCTTAAGTAGCGGTTCTGCCGCCGCTACGTCGCCTTTTTCAATCAACAATCGACCTAGTCCCGCAAGTGCGTTTGAAATTTCGAGGTGATCGGCGGGAAGCACTTTTCGTTCGATCTTGATCACCTCTCGAAAGATCGGTTCGGATTGCGCGTAATCACCTTTGCGACGCAGCAATAGCGCCAAGTTGTTCATCCCTTGCAACACGAGCGGATGTTCGGGGCCGAAAATTTTTCGTTTTAGGGTTATGGATTCGCGCAACATGGCCTCGGCCGCGGGATAATCACCCTTGAGTTGCAGATAAATGGCGAGGTTGTTCATGCTATTCGCAACGGCAGCATTGCTTTTGCCCAGCGTCTTTTGCCAGATATTCAAAGCTTCGTTTTCAAACCTTTCAGCTCCGGCATAATCACCGAGCGCGAACCTCAGATTGCTAATATTGCTCAAAGTATTGGCGATTTGGGGATGACTCGCACCCAATGCTTTGCGGCGGATCTTGAGCGCTTCGGCCAACACGGTCTCGGCTCCGGTCAGGTCGCCTTTGGTTTGCAGCACGGCGCCGAGATTGTTATAACTTTGGGCAACGTCTAGATGATCATCACCCAATATTTTGCGCCGAAGCGCCAACGATTCGCGAAAAAGCGAATCCGCCTCGGCTAAACCGCTTTGATCATAGCGCACGTGCGCCAGGTTGTTAAGAGTGTTGGCCACTTCCAAATTGCCGTTGCCTAGAATCTCCTTCTGCAGGGCCAAGGCTTCACGATAGAAACGCTCGGCTTCTTTATAGTTGCCTTTTGCGCGCAATACTATCGCTAGGTTACTTTTTGCCGTGGCAACAGGCGTGCTTTTTTTGCCGAATTTGTTTTCGGCTAATTCCAGAGCTTCTCGATGAAGTGAATCGGCGGCGGGGAGGTTGCCGATGGCGCTGAGAAGAAGCCCCAACTCATTGAGACTTGTCGTGAGATCTTCGCTTTCCGATTCGCGGTTTAGACGGCGGATTCTCAGGCTTTCTTCCAATAATTTTCGGGCCGGCACATATAGACCAAGATTCCGATACACCACGCCCATAGTATTCATCATCGTCGCCTGCAAGAGCGGCTGATCCTTCAACTCTTTCGTAATTTTCTCCGCCCCTCTCTCCAAAATCTCCCGCGCCGTGATCGTATCCCCCTTCGCCTCATTCGGGTCCGACACCTGAAAAATCTCCACCAAAAACTTCGACACCTCCTCCGCTTTATCCCTCTCCAAAGCAATGCGATTCGCCTGCACCTTCGTGACGATGCCAAAGCCGAGCACCAGCGCGAAGAATATGAACGTCGCCGCGACCGCATATTTATGTCGCCGCACAAATCGGCTCGCGCGATAGGCCCACGTTCCCTTCCGCGCGCGCACGGGTAGGCCTTCGAGGTGGCGGCGAATGTCGTCCGAAAATTGTTCGATCGAACTGTAGCGACGATACGGTTCCTTGCGCAAAGCCATGAGCACGATGTTGTCAATGTCACCCGCGAGCCGACGGCGCAATTTCTCCACGCTGCCCTCGCGCACGGCGCTCACGCTCTCCGGCGAAATTGGCTCTTTCTCTTTGTTCTCAAATTTTTCTGTTTTGTCTATCGCCGTGCTCGGTTTTTCCGGCTCCACTTCGCAGATCACGCGCTCGATCTCTGCGGCGGAATCGCTCGCAAAACGATAGGGGCGATGGCCGCTGAGCAGCTCATATAAAATTACGCCCAGCGCGTAAACATCGCTTGCCGTCGTAATCACCTCGCGTCGCGCTTGTTCCGGGCTGGCGTAATGCGGCGTCATGGGTTGATTGCCGGTCAACGTCAGCTCGAGCGTAACCGCCGTTCCGCCTTGGTGCAGCAACTTTGCAATGCCGAAGTCGAGCAGCTTGGGCGCGCCTTCTTCATTCACCAAAATGTTGCTCGGTTTGAGATCACGATGCACGATTAAATTTTGATGCGCATAACGCACCGCCTCGCAAACTTTTTGAAAGAGCGCGAGCCGTTCGCGCGTGTCGAGTTTGTGCGCGTCGCAATACTCGTCGATGGGCCGGCCTGCAACATATTCCATCACGAAGTAAGGCAAGCCCTCCTCCGTTATACCGCCGTCGAACAAGCGCGCGACATTCGGATGATTGAGCGAAGCGAGCGTTTGGCGTTCGTGGCGAAAGCGGCGTTGAATCTCTTCGGTATCCATGCCGCGCTTAATGAGCTTGATCGCAACCTCTTGCTCGAACTCGCCGTCTCGCTGCGCAAGATAAACCACGCCCATACCGCCGCGGCCCAGCTCGCGCTCCAAGCGAAACGGCCCAATCTGCCGGCCTGCGAACGAAACCTTTGCCTCCTGCGCGAGCATGGGCACGATCAAGCTCCGCGCATCGTGCTCCAAAAAATTCGAAGCCTCGCGAGCTGCGGCGAGCAAGGCCTCCACCTCCGCGCGCAAAGCCTCGTCCGCGCCACAGGCTTGGTCGAGATAACTCGCGTGCGCCTCCTGTGGGAGATCGTGGGCGTTTTGAAAAAGCTCTTTGCTGCGTTGAAAAAGGTCGTGCGGCATTTGCCCTCCTAGAGTTACAATGCGTTTTGAGCAATTTTAAAAGGGATGAGTTGATGGAGTTTTAAGGAAAGGCCCTGAAGGAGATCGAAGTTCGCGCGTGCCGTCAGCCTCTCCTGGAAAGATTCGCGCGCTAATCTAGAAAACACGCGCAGAAATGCAAGCGCTCATTCTGCTTGTTGCAAAAACGAGAGAGTTTTATCCGAAATTTGAGAAAACGAAGAGAAGCGCGTTTGCGGAGGAGGCGCAAACCTGCAAGCGCGTCTTGAGGCGTGCGGAATGACGGCCGCGCTAACTCGAAAATTTTAGCCTAACGCTTGCGTTGCTGGAAGCGCTTTGATATATTGCCGCACGTGAAAAAAACTGCCCGTTTCGGCTGGTATGATAACTGCAAAATGTTTGATATTTTTATCCAAGCAACGAAATTCAAAGCAAAGCGCTTCCCACTTGTGCTCGGAGGAGATCGTGGCAGAAGATTCCAAACCCTCGCGTCGTACTTTTCTCTCGCAACTGTGGATGGGCGCGGGCCTGTTTTTGAGCTATGGCACCGCGGCCTTTTATGGTCTGCGCTTCTTGAGTCCTCGTTTCAAACAATCACAACCTCGCCGCATTCTCGTCACTTCCGCGGACAAACTTCCGTCCGGCGCGAGCACCACGTTCAAAGATTTGAGCGGCAGAAAAATCGTGCTCGTCAATTCGGGCAATGGCTTTGTCGCGCTTTCGACCACATGCACCCATCTCGGCTGTACCACATATTGGGAGCAGGACAAAGGCCATTTCTTCTGCCCATGTCACAACGGTTTTTTCGACGTGAACGGCAACGTCGTCTCCGGCCCGCCGCCGCGGCCGTTGGAAAAGTTTGCGGTCGTGGTTGATGAGAATGATAATATCTTTGTGGAA
Source organism: uncultured Cytophagia bacterium (assembly GCA_964395375.1). GTDB lineage: Bacteria > Zhuqueibacterota > Zhuqueibacteria > Zhuqueibacterales > Zhuqueibacteraceae > JABWAN01. Next base: position 1,717 of record CAYNDW010000161.1, on the reverse strand, counting down.
GTGAGGGAAGCGTGAGCCGAAGATTGAAGATAGAAGATCGTGGATAGAAAACCCCGCCCAAGTTTGATGATGCACCGCGCTTTTTATGATGTCATTCAGTAGGAATCTTTTTGAGCACTTGAGTTTCTCTCCAGCGCTGAAAAGGATTCCTTCTGAATGACACTTCGGAGGGCACTCTCAACTGCTTCTGCGATTAGCAATACGCTAAAATATTTTCACTAAAATAACCGGAGCACCGATGGCTGCTTTGCAATCCGTAAAATCTTGGGCGAAAGATTCCTTCCCCATCGATCTGGACGTGTTCAAAGAAATGTCCAGCGAGCCGATTCCGTATCATCTCAAACGCTGGTGGTTCGCGGTGGGCGGCACGCCGCTGTACTTGTTCGTCATTCAAGCGATCACCGGCATCATGCTCACGTTCTACTACGTGCCCGAGCCGGGTGAAGCTTATAACAGCGTAGCCCGCATCACCAATGAAGTGCCGTTCGGCTGGTATTTGCGCAGCATTCATAAATGGTCGGCCAACCTCATGATCGCCGCGGTGATTCTGCACATGCTGCGCGTGTTCTTCACCTCGGCCTATCGCAAGCCGCGCGAGTTCAATTGGATGATCGGCGCCGCGTTGCTGCTCACGAGCTGCGTGTTCGGGTTCACGGGCTACTCGCTCATCTACGAGCAAATTTCCTATTGGGCCGCGGTGGTCGGCACGAATATCGCCGAGGCCACGCCCCTCATCGGCGGCTGGCTCGCCAACTTCGCGCGCGGCGGCCCGGAAGTCGGCGCGAGCACGCTCACGCGTTTCTTTGTGTTTCATATCGGCGTGCTGCCCACGGTGATTGTGCTCCTGCTGGTGCTGCACGTGGTGCAAATCCGTTTGCACGGCGTCACCAAATTGCGTTTCGATCAACGCGGCGAAGGCAGCGTGCGCCTCGCGATCGACGTGTCCGCGCCGGTCACGCCGGTTTCCGTGCCCGGAGATAAAGCCGCGGCCTCCAATGAAGAAAAATATCCCACGTTTCCCTTCTACCCCGATCACTTTTATACCGAACTCATCATCGGACTCGTGCTCACGTTTTTGCTCACGATTCTCGCGCTCGTTGCGCCGGCCACGATGGGCGAGCCGGCGAATCCGCTCGTCACGCCGGAGCACATCAAACCGGAATGGTATTTCTACGCTACGTTTCGCTGGTTGAAACTGACTTCATTCACCGTGGGCGTGGTGGGCACGATGATCTTTGTGATGACGTTCATCTTCTGGCCGTTCATTGATCGCTGGCTCGTGCGCCGTTATCCCACCAAAGAAGTGAGCTTCTGGGCCGGCATCGTCGGCTTCGCGATTTTTATGATTTTTACTTTGTGGGAAGCGTTTGTTTGAGATTGGATTGATGGAGTTGTGGATTGATGGATTGTTGGTTGGATGAGCAGGCAAAAAGTTTTGTTTTGGCACTTCGGGAGGGGTTTTTAGATTCACCCCAAAGTATTCTCTTTTAGAACTGTGAGATACGCCGATTTTCTTATTAAAAAAAAGTGCCGTTTTCTTTAATAAGCCTCAGCGTTATTAAAGTAACCCTTAATAACGAAAAAATTGGAACGCCATGCCCGATTTTACGCGAGCCGGAACGTTGCTTCCATGCACGACTTCGCCGGAGCCGTTCAACGCATTTGTGCCTCATCCTTTGCCGCCTCATCCGCCGTTGCTATTGGATGACGGGCACCA
>CAYNDW010000160.1:0-10598 GCA_964395375.1 uncultured Cytophagia bacterium | reverse complement strand
GTGTCGGTGTAATTAAAAAAGAAGTGATTGTAAGCTTCGTTCAAGGTGCGAATATACTCTTCGTTCATGTTCTTTTCATAAGGCCGGTTGCGCAGTTTGATGTTCGACAGCAAGCGCTCGGTGCTCATTTGCAGATAGACCACCAAATCCGGGCGAAGAATATCGCGTTCCAGTAAGCGCGCGACTTTGTCATAGAGCGACATCTCGCGCGCTTCGAGGGTTAATGAAGCGAAGATACGATCTTTGGCGAAGATATAATCGGCGACGAGCAGATCGTGAAATAAATCTTTTTGCGGCAAATCTTGCTGTTGCCGGTAGCGGCTGAGCAGGAAGAACATTTGCGTTTGAAACGCATAGCGTTTTTGGTCGCGATAAAAATCCGGCAGAAAAGGATTCTCTTCGTGCTGTTCGAGCAACATACGCGCGCCAAACCGCTCCGCAATGCGATTGGACAAGCTGGTTTTGCCGGCGCCGATGACGCCTTCGATGGCGAGGTACTGGAGACGCACTAAAGCCTCACGAGGGATTGGTGAAGCATTGAAAATTGTCAATTGCAAATTTTCAATTTTAAATTTGCAATGATGGACTACACGCGCGCTTTATCTTTCCACCGCAACACTTGGCCACGATCTTCTCCGCGAGCGAGCAAGTCCGCCACGGTAAGCTGCCATTTGGTGATTCTGAAATCCGCCGCGATTTCGCGCCACGGCTCGAGCACGAAGCGGCGCTTGGGAATTTCAGGATGCGGCAACCGCAACGTTTCGGAAACGATTTCATACTCGCCATACGCGAGCAAATCCAAATCAATGTTGCGCGGCCCCCAGCGTTGCGTGCGCACGCGGCCCAAATCGTTTTCGATCTTCTGCAAACACTTTAACAAGCTCTGCGGCGACAGTGTTGTCGCGACTTCGACGACTTGATTCAGAAAACTTGGTTGCGCAAGAAAGCCGCGTGGTTCGGTTTCATAAAGAGAAGAAGCCTTGAGCAGCTTGATCTCCGCAGAGCTTTGGAAACGCTCACAAGCCGCTGCGAGCCATTTGTGCCGCTCGCCTTGATTTGAACCCAAGCCAATGAACACGCGGCTTTGCCACGCTTCTCTATGGGGATTCATTCTGCTTCACGTTGCCGGGCTTTACTCGCCTTCTCGCGAAAGATTTCAACTTCAATGCCGTCGCAAATTCCGGGAACGGGCGAATTGGGCTTGCGCACGCACACCTTCACTTCGTGAATCGGAAATTTTTGGAGCAACGTGCGTGCAATAATCTCCGCCAACGTCTCGACGAGCTTGAATTGCTTTTTGACGACGACGCGCTCGACCGCTTGATAAACTTTATAGAGATCAATCGTGTCGCGAATATGGTCGCTCATTGCGGCCTTTTTTACATCCAACAACAACTCGATATCCACTTCGAAGCGCTGGCCGACGCGACGCTCCTCTTCCCAATAACCGTGATGGGCATGAAACACCATGTTTTTGAGGCGAACCACGTCGAGCGGCATTTGCGTTCCGGTAGCAAATAAAAAGGCGCGCATGCGCCCAAGTTTGATTGCAATACTCTTATTTGATTTTCGAGACGCCGCGAATGTATCAAACACGACTTCGAATGTCAAACATTAAATTTGAGGAATCGGCTTGAGCTGCAGCTTTGCGTCTTTGCCAATGCGCACAAAATGATTCGGCGGCACCGCCTCCCACGCGTCATCTTGAAACATGCGCTCCGAGCAGATCAAAGCCGCGTGTGGAAACGTGGCGGTATTCTCCGCGCAATACAGGGAAGCGGCAACCGGGAAGGTGGTGTAGTTGGTGACGATCACGGTTTCGCCGTCGGTCACGCCGAGATTGAGCACGACGTGGCTATTGAACTCTTGCGCGAGTTTGTGCATTTGCGCGATGGTGTCGAGCAGGCAGGTTTCCATATCGCCGGGCGTGGCGCTGTTGCGTTTCATATTGCTCAAGAACAGCGCAAAGACATGCTCGGAGTCGGTGGTGCCTTCGATGCCGGCATAGTATTCATCCAAAAGCTGGCGGCGCATAACGCGCATGAACGAAGTGCGAAAATTTTCCGTCACGCCGTTGTGCATGAAAAGATATTTTTCTTTGGCAAAGGGATGCGAGTTGGTGGGCGCGATTGCCATGCCGATTGACGCGCCGCGCACATGCACAAAGGCGCGCGGCGTCACGATTTTGCGCGTGATGCTGGGCAGGTTGAGATCGCTCCAAATCGGCATCGGGCTTTTGAATACCGCGGGCGTTTCCTCAATTTGAGGATTATACCACCCCAAACCGAAGCCATCGCCGTTAATCACACCGCTGCGCATTTCTTTGGGTTGAAAACTCTGTTTGACAATGGAGTGCTCGGGCGTGAAGATGAGCGAGTGTAAATTGACCTCTTTTCCGGAGTAAGCGAGAAGGCGACACATGGGCAATGGCCTGCGTTGGAGTTGATGAACCGAAATTTTGAACGTGAATTGTAGAGGTGGAGAGCTGAGAGATGTGGGCGTTAAGCGCCGCGCCGCGGGATCACTCGGGCTTGTTCGCGCTTTCTACCTTTTCCGCGATACTGGCCGGGCGCGATAATGTGCCCAGCGTGATCGAACTATAAAGGTTGCGACCGCAACCGTTTTCGCAACGAAACTCCCGAAAGATGCGGTCGCTTTCGTCCTTGCTGCGCACCATATAACGTTTCACATTGCCGCACGCTTCGCAAGTTATGATCAGTTGCGTGTATTCGATATCTTTTTCTACCGTTTCTACCATAAAGCAACCCGTTTTCTTCCCTAGCTCCGAGTTCAATTATAAACGCGAGCATTATACTCGAAACGCGCTTGGATTGCAAGAAAAAAAACTTGCGTGCAATAGCTTTAGTTTCTATATTGCGTCCACAATTTTTAAGCGGGAGTAGTTCAGTGGTAGAACACGACCTTGCCAAGGTCGGGGTCGCGGGTTCAAGCCCCGTCTCCCGCTCTCAAAAAATAAAATCCCTGCTCGCCTCGACAGGGATTTTATTTTGGTGACTGTACCGCGACATTTATGTCACGAAAACTGCCGGCGAAATGAATGTCGCAGTATAAAAGGCGGCGTAGCCAAGTGGCCAAGGCAGAGGTCTGCAAAACCTCTATTCATCGGTTCAAATCCGATCGCCGCCTCAAATGAGAAGGAAAATACAAAAACAAAGAAGTGCGCAGACGATCTTATTGTTTTCTTTTGCCGTTTGCTCTTCGTTTTTCAAACAGCCGGGGTGGCGGAATTGGTAGACGCAAGGGACTTAAAATCCCTCGGTTATGCAAATGACCGTGCCGGTTCGATTCCGGCCCTCGGCACCTGCGTTAAAAAAGATTCGGCTTGTCGATGACTCATCAACAGGCCGTTTTATTTTCGAGCACATGCTTCCACAATAACCTGCCCGCATCAAATCTCAAGCGAAGCCTTTAGCATGTCGCAATATCAACCTCAGCCAGTAAATTCCCCCGATAAAAGCAAGCAACGCGGCTTCACGTTCGCAGAGAAGTGGATCATTTGGTCGGTGTTCTGTTTACTGATTGCGTTGAGCACGCAGCTTCTGCTCTTTCCCGCGCTGCAATTGCTTTCCTGGGGCGTCGTGCGTTGGCGGTGGTATAAAAAAGAAAAGATTTCTTTCTTCAAACGCGGCCTCGCCGTGCTCGCCTTTCTTGCCGGTGCCGTATTGCTTGCGTGGGTCATCGCGCTCCGCTGATGAGCGCCTTTTTTCATGAACGCATTCCAACCCCGGCGCTTCTTCGCTTTCGGGAGAGTTCCATTTTCGCGGGAGAATGTTTTTTAGGGGAGAATTATTGAAACAGCGGATAGCCCCAATTGCGCAAGCCCGTGGTGAGTGCAATAATCGGCAAACCCACAATCGCGGTCCAATCTTCGCAATCCAACCTATCGAAGAGCATCAAGCCCACACCTTCCGTCTTTGCCGAGCCGGCGCAATCAATCGGGTTGTCGATTTCGACATAGCGTGCTAGCTCGTTATCGGAAAGATCGGCGCGCAGCTTTGCGGAGCCTTTCACCATAAATTCCTGCGCCGCTTTTTTTTCAGTGTGATAAAGAAAAAGCCCCATGTAAAATTCATGTGTTCTTCCGCGCAATGCGAGCAGTTCCTCGAAGGCGCGTTCCTTCGAGCCCGGCTTACCGAGCACGCGCCCCTCAAACCACACGACTTGATCGCAGCCGATGAGAATGGCATTCGAAAAATCCTCTGCCACACTCATGGCCTTGCCGCGCGCGAGTTCGAGCGCCAATGCTGCGGGATCGCCATTGTGCTCGTGCGTCTCTTCAAACCGCGGCGCTAGCGCGCGAAACTTCAAACCGAGCCGAGCGAGCAGTTCTTGGCGATAGGGCGAAGTGGAGGCGAGAATGAGTTCGGGAGCGTCATTCATAAGCGCAGCAATCTTTGTGGCGGGCCAATCACGCCTTCAAATAATAAATGGGCAGACTAAATCACGGCGAAGCGTGGGAGAAGAGCACTCAAAATTATAGGCCATGCGGCTGTGCGACATGCTGTTGCAATGGCGCGAGGAGAAGGCGTTCGACGTCTTCCGGCACACTCACACGCGCAATTATCTGCGGCCATAATTCGAGAGGCGGCGCGGCGATCAACTCATCGCGCAACCGAACAGAGTTGAAATCGTCGTGCAGATAATGGCGTTGCCCGCAGTTTAACGCATCGCAACTGCCGCGAATGCCCGGGCCGCACTCTTTCCAGTGGCAAATGCGCCCAATGTAACGCCCTTGCGGATTAGACAAGAAAATTTCGCCGCCTTTATTGAACCGTTGCGCATGCCCACACAACCTTCGTCCGAGCTTGGCCAACAGCGCCAAATTCATCTCATCCGTAACTGTGACGAGTAAATCGGCGTCTTTTGGATCGGGCTTGTGTGTAGTCAACGAACCAATAAGAGCAATGCGAATGATGCCGGGAATATGGCGTACGTTCAGTACGGTCTCTTTCGCTTCGGTGAGAAGCCGAGAACGAACAGAAGGAGATTGGGGCGGGGTTGTTTTCATTTCCGGAGAAACGTGTTGCTCTTTCATGCCCTGGCGCCAACGCCGAGGTCTTGTTCGAGAGGAGCATAATATTTTTCCCAAACCCATTGCACGATGTCGGCAAAGGCCGCGTTTTTGACGCGAGGATCGCAAACGGGCGTGCTTTTTTCGTAATCTTCAACAAGTTCTACGGAGAATTTCTGTTTAATCGGTCTTTCTCTTAGCCCGCTAACAATTTTTTGATAGAGAGCCGGAAAGTGCAGACACATGAACGCAACGACCTTTTTGCTCTTGCTATCTCTGCCGATCTCAAGGCCGGCTTGATCCTCGTCGCCGAACGAAATTCTTTGAGAGGGTCCGAAGATGAATTCAACTACGCCGCCGGCCAATCTTATTTCCATTTTTTCCATTGGAAACCGCCTCGTAGATAAAGAAACTGGTTCGGTGTCATGCGCTTTTGTTTGAGTCCTTTGATATAGGGCGCTTTATACATGCTAGCTAAAAATCTGATCTCGCCCTTCAAGTGAACTGGTAGCGCAAGAAGCAATTTTCCATAGAAAGCTTTATAAAAAAGATGCGTTTCAGGTTCTTCCGGATTCGGCGTAATCAAATCCGGGTTGTTCAAAATATGCGGAATCTCATTTAGATGCTTTACGGCAATCGGATGTTTCTCGAGGTGTCTGAGCTCTTGCGCTGAGACATGGGCTTGATAGCCCAACGGCGTCAAAATGGAATACAGGATTTCATTCACCAGGCCGTTGTAATCGACGAACGTTTCACCTGCATGGGAAAGATCTCGTGCCGTCCACGCCTGCTCGCGATTGAGCGGCTGCCATTTTTCTGCTTCGGCTTTTTCGATGGCCCGTTCCTCCTCCAGTTTACCGCATTGCGCGACTTTAGCTGAATTTTTCTTCAAAAGCAAGGCGGCTCTTGAGCGACTCAATGCCATTCATTCCAACTCTTCCGCCCTCCACCCTCTCCCTTGCCGCACGCCGAGCACGCTCAATACTTTTTCCACGAACGACATCACGTATTCATCCACCGTCTTGGGCAAAAAATAAAGCGGCGGCGAGATGGGCATAATGATCACGCCATCGCGTGAGAGTTTGAGGCATTGCTCAAGCGTGATCGAGGAGAGCGGCGTTTCGCGCACGCACAGCACCATTTTGAAACGTTCCTTGAGCGCCACTTGTGCAGTGCGCGTGATGAGCGTATCGCCGATGCCGCTGGCAATTTTTGCCAATGTGGAAACCGTGCATGGGATGATCACGAAAGCGTCGATATGGTTCGAGCCGCTGGCGAGTGGTGCGTGCAAATCGTCATTCGAAAAAATCTTTTTTACGAAAGGCGCAAGCTCACGTTCTTGCAGGCCCATTTCATCTTGCAAAACGGCTTTGCCCCATTTGCTGCACACCAAAAATTTTTCGTCCGGACAATGTTTCAAAAACTCGACGGCGTACACTGCGCCGGAAGAGCCGGTGATACCAATGGCGATTTTCATCGAAAATTTACTCCTACCACGACCATGGCAAAAATAACGAAGCCGAGCACGGCGTTGATTTTGAAAAAAGCCAACTCCACGTCGTTCGACTTGGCGTGTTCGAGATAGAGCAAGTAACCCGCAACGGCCAAAAACGGAAGCGCAAAGAGCGAGCGCACATACAGCGCGAAGATGCCGAGCAACACGAGAAAAGCGAGCGCATGCAAATAGCCCGAGATGCGCAGCGCCTTTTGTTTGCCGAGGCGCGAGGGGATCGAATAAAGATTCTCTTTGCGATCAAATTCTTCATCGAGCGTGGCGTAAATGATATCGAAGCCCGCGACCCACAATGTCGTGAAGAACGCGAGCACGAAGCCGGGCACGATATTGTCGAGTGATTGCGTGACCGCGACCCAGCCGGCGAGCGGCGCCATGCCGAGGCCCAAGCCCACGCCGAAATGCGCGAGCCGCGTGAAGCGTTTCATGTAGGGATAGAACACGAAAATCGCGAGCGGCAACGGCGACCAAATCAAACAAAAGCGGCCGATCCATTCCGCGGTGACGAAATAGAGCAACAGCCCGAAGCCGAGCACGGCGAGCGCTTCAAACAATTTCATCCGGCCCGCGGGCAATTCACGAATCACGGTGCGCGTATTGCGTTTGTCAATCTCGCGATCGATGATGCGATTGAGCGCGAGCGCAACGGTGCGCGCGCCCACCGCGGCGAGCAACATGAGGCCCGCCAAACGCCACGATATGCCGCCGCCTTGGGCGAGAAACGCGCCGCTATAGATCAACGGGAGGGAGAATAGTGTGTGCTCAATTTTAACGAAGCGCATTAGAGTTGCGACTTGCATGCAAAAGTCTCCAAAAGAGGTTCATAAACTTTGCGCAAGATAAAGATTTTTCGCCGAGAAGCAAGCGCAGCGGGGGAGATTTCCCTTGCAAATTTAGACGAAATCCGATACACTGCTCACCCATTAAATGCTTCCCCAACATTCTCAAACGCCATGTCACCTAAAACTCCAATTGATCTTCGAAGCGATACGGTTACAAAGCCGACGCTCGCCATGCGAAATGCCATGGCGGAGGCGGAAGTCGGCGACGACGTTTTTCTGGAAGATCCGACGGTTAATCGCCTGCAAGAAGTGGTTGCCGCCATGCTGGGGCATGAGGCTGCGCTGTTTGTGCCGAGCGGGACGATGGGCAACCAAATCGCGATACGATGCCATACGCAACCGGGCGATGAAATGATTTGCGAAGCGGGCGCGCATATTCTGCATTACGAGTTGGGCGGACTTGCGGCGTGGAGCGGCGTGCATGCGCGCACGGTCGTTGGCGCTCGAGGCGTAATCGCGCTGGAACAGATTGCGGCTTTGATCCGGCCCGCGGTTTATTATATGCCCACGACGAAATTGATAGCGCTGGAGAACACGCATAATAGCGCAGGTGGAACCATCTTTCCGGCGGAGGAGATAACGAAGATTGCGGCGTTTGCCCATGAGCGCGGTCTGCGCCTGCATTTGGATGGCGCGCGATTATGGAATGCTTGCGCTGCGACGAAGATTGCGCCTAAAGAATATGCAAGCGCCTGCGATTCCGTGTCGGTGTGTTTTTCAAAAGGATTGGGCGCGCCGGTTGGCTCCGCGCTCGCCGGTTCGCGCGAGTTTATCGAGCGCGCGCGCCGTGTCCGCAAAATGTTGGGCGGCGGGATGCGACAAGCCGGAATTTTGGCGGCGGCGGCACTCTACGCGTTGGAGCATAACCGTGAGCGCTTAGTGGAAGACCATCGCAACGCGCAAGAATTAGCCGAAGGACTTGTCGCTCTTCCCCACGTGCGGGTCGAGCGCGAAAGCGTGCAAACGAATATCGTGATGATTGATATCTCGCAAACGAAGCTTGAAGCGGCGACCGTAGTTGCCAAGCTGCGGCAGGAAGGGGTGTGGGTGGTTCCTTTCGGAACGCACGTATTGCGTGCGGTGACACATTTGGAAATTTCGGCGAATGATATTGAATACGCGCTTTCGGCTTTCCAAAAAGTTTTAGCTTGAGGAACGCGCCGTTGACCGCAAAGCAATTCCATTGAAAGAATTTGCCTGTACTCTGATCTTGCAAAGCGATTTCCCCAAAAACAGTGCTCCGCTCCTTTTCTCGCAAACCATGAGCAAGATTTTGTCCGCGCGATCTTTCTGTTTCGCGATCCGGGCGGCGTCGTGCATATGGTTTGCGCAACCGCTTGCCTTGGCCCAAGAGGCCGGCCTTCCGCGCAATCAAATCGTCATCGTGGGCAGATTAGTCGGGCAAGATGATCCTCGCCAACTGACCATTCAAATCAATGATAATATCTTTCCGCTGGAAGGGGGCGCTCCCGATCGACCCTTTGAGTTTATCAAAAGGAGCGGCCAGCTTTTTTCCGTCATGTTTCAAGTTCCCGCCAATGAAAACCGCGCGCCTACGCCCACGTCGTTAGACTTGCGCCCGCGCGGCGTGGATTTTCGCTTTTTTTCCACCGAGCGCAGTTTGATTAGCGCGATCTTACTGGAAGAAATCGATTACGCGAATCTAGATACCGAGACCGCGGCCGAAGATATACAAAAGGCAACGACTAGTTATCAAATCAAGCCGGTCGAGCCGGAAAGCAATACCGTGGAAATGATTTGCTACAATTTCGCGCATCCGCTGCTGCGCGAGCGCGCGGTGCGGCATGCGCTTTCCTATGCAGTGAACCGCGAGAAAATGATTCGACAGTTTCTGCAAAATCATGCGGACCTTGCCCGGGGGGCGTTTGAAAAGGAAAGCCGATTCTTTGCTTCCGGATTAAAAGATTTCGGATATAATCCCAAACGCGCGCTGACGCTGTTGGAAGAAACCGGCTGGCGCGCGCCGAATCGCGAACGCATGCGCACGCGCAACGGACAACCTTTGCGCTTTCGACTTCTGTTTCAAGAAGGTTTGATTTTAAAAGAACAAATTGTTCGTCAAATCAAGATCGACTGGAATCAAATCGGGGTTGACGTGATACCTATCCCGGTGAGCGCCGCAGCGTTGCATGATTCGCTGCGCCGCGGACGCTTCGAAGCGGCGTTGGTGCGAAATCGTTTTGTCGAAACCATGCCGAGTCTGATCGATTTTTTCGGCGACGGTTCGGGCAAGGGTGGTTTTGGCTATGTGAATCCCGGCGTTTTGCACACCGCCAATCTCAGCAAGAAGCTGTTGCAAGAAAATGAAGTGCGGCAAGTGGCGTTGCGCATGCAAGCGCTCATGAGCGAAGACCAAATCGCCACGTTTCTGTTTCACCCCTGGTTGACGATTCATATCATCAACGCCGCAAAATTTGAGGATTATATAACCTCGGAGGGTTTGCGGCCTTATCATCAATGGGTAATCCGCCGTAATCCATAAGCCGTCATTTGTGCTTGGGTTTTTGATTTCAACCGTTGAGCCGCAACGATGTTGGTGCCTCGCATCCCTCTCATTCATCGCCTATTTACGCGCCTCTTGCTGTCGCATATTTTGCTGGTATCCATCCCGCTTTTGATTATGGGACAGATCTTGGTAACCGCGGCGCAGAATACCATCGAGCAAACCATTTTTGAACGTAATTTGGAAGTGGCGCAACGCTCCTCCTGGCCGATTCGCGCGATGCTGCTGCGCGCGCGCGACCTTTTGCATTTGAGCGCGCAAAGCCCGACCTTTCTCGTTGCCGATCGCATGGGCCAAGAACTGATGATTAACAATTTGGTGAGTCAATATCCCATTTTTAAAAAAATCTCCGTGTTCGATTCCTCGGGCCAGGAAATCGGTTCAACGTCCTATGCCGCAATCATCGCTCCCGAGCGGCGGGTTGAAATTCTGAACAAAATGCGCAACAAAGAAATGTTTGCCTCGGAGGTGTATGTTGCCGATGAAAAATTGCCGCTCATGGACTTGGCAGAGCCGGTCATCGTTTTCGAAGAGATGGTGGCGTTTCTTTGGGCGGAAGTTGATCTGAAAACCATTTGGACGCTGGTGGATACCAATCTGGTGGGCAAAAGCGGTGAAGCTTTTATTTTTAGGAAGGATGGGCAATTTATCGCGCATCGTGATCGGCGCAAAGTGTTGGAGCGGCAA
>CAYNDW010000159.1:8521-10609 GCA_964395375.1 uncultured Cytophagia bacterium | reverse complement strand
ATTTATGTCGCGAGGAAACAATGCTCGCGACATGAATGTCGCGATACAATTTCACCCGCAAAGAGTATATCAGCGTGCCTGAAAAATTCGCAGCGCTCTATTTCAACAACAGCATGCGTTTCGAAATTATCTCGCGCCCTCCCACCGTGAGCGTATAAAAGTATGCGCCACTCGCGAGCAATGCTCCCGTCTCATTTCTTCCATCCCACACAATTGTGTGACGGCCCGCGGCTTGTGCCGCGCGCACCAAAACTTTCACTTCTGCTCCCAATTCATTCAAGATTTTTAATCGCACCTCGCCGCCTTGCGCGAGGGCATAAGCGATTGTGGTGGAGGGATTAAAAGGATTCGGATAATTCTGCGCCATCGCAAAACTCTTCACGGGAGCGAACTCATTTTTTTGTTCGCGCACGGCCACGGTCGGCGTTGCGATGCGGCTGTAATAAACATCCTGCTCGCCGTTAAACGTGCCGGCCCAGGCGAGATGCGCGCGCGGGTCTTCGGAGATCATATGAAAGTAATCGCCCATCTTGCTCTGTTGCGGCCAGCCCACATGCGGATCAAAGCTCTCGGAGAGCCGTTCGTTCTTCGACCAAGTCACGCCGCCGTCCCACGAGTGCGCATAATACAGCGCGGAAGCGAACCCGCTGGGATCGTCGCGTGTGTCGAGCCAAATCACGTCGATGCGGCCGTTGGGCGCAACCGACATCGTGCCGAACCATTGCCAGGCGCTGTTCGTGGTGTCGTCATTCACGCGCACGGGCGCGCTCCACGTCTCGCCGTGATCGGCGCTGCGTGCGAACATCACGTCGAGCGGATCACCCGTTGAAAACCTCTGCACCGAGCAGAGCAGATAAACATTGCCGCGCGTCGCGCTAGCAGAGCGATCCGTTGCCACCCAAACTTGGCCGAGCAGACCGCCCGGATTGGGGCCGCCGCCGAATCCCATGGTGCCGTTCAAATTCACGATATTCGAAAGCTCCCAGGTCACGGCCTGGGTCGAGTCGCGCGCGGCAAGAGACCGCGTCACGACGAAACCTTGATTGCTGGTGCCGCACGCATAAAGCTCGCCCTCGGCGCCGAGGGCAAGCGTGCCCCATCTCATGGATTCATCCGGAATGATCACGCAATTTTCAAAACTGCGGCCGCGATTATAGGAGCGCGTAAAAAAGCCGGGCGCGCAAACGCTGAAGGATTGCGTCCAGTACGCATAGATATTGCCGTGGCCCATGCCGTTGGTTTTGTCGATGACCATCCATTGCTTGTCGCCGCCCTGCGCAAACGTTCCCGCATCCCACGTGTTTCCGCCGTCGGTGGATTTGAAGACGTGACAAATAAATTCGGAGCCGCGCACAGTGAGACTATTGAAATAAAAATTACCTTCCGCGTCCGAATCGAGCACGGGATCGGAGCGAAAAATGCCCGGCTCCAGCACGCCGGGAAATAGCCACGTGTCGCCGCGGTCCGTGGTGAAGCCATAGCCCGCTTGGCGAAAGTTGTTGTTGATCGTATCGAACTGCCGCCAGCCGATGACCATGCGCTTCGGATTCGCCAGATCGAGCGCCAGCGAAGGCTCATTCGCCGCATCGCCCACAATGTTCGCGCCGAACTCATCGACGTTCACTTGCGTGGTGAAAATCTCCGGAGATGAAAAGCGATAGGCCGGAGAAGTTTTTCGTTCTGCCCGCGGAATGCGGACGTAGGCATGGTCCGGCGTTTCCAAGCGCATGCGAGATGCAGCTTCGAACAGAGAATCCTTTGCCGAAGTTTGCGGCAACAAGTTCGCGGTCATAACGAGAAGCGCGGCAAGGGCGAGTTTACTTCCAACAAATAGGCGGGCGCGGTTTCTTGTGTGGTACAGCATGGATACTCCCGATTAAGCCAAAAACGTGTGCATACCCTCTCGCGTGTGCGCAACCCGCGAGGAGCGAAAGATGACGCCAGCCAATTTGGTTTTCCTCCGACAAAAGCGCAACAGAAATATTGCCGACGCGACTATAATGGTTGCGGGTTGGTTTACGAGTGTAGCGGGGCCGTGATAAAGAGAGCCTAATTATAGAAAGGCAACAAAAATCGGGCAAAAATAAA
>CAYNDW010000159.1:0-8511 GCA_964395375.1 uncultured Cytophagia bacterium | reverse complement strand
GATTGGAGCGCGTCATTCATGTCGCGAGCATTGTTTCCTCGCGACATGAATGTCGCGATACAATTTCACCCGCAAAGAGTATACATTCAGTTTGAACCTTCGCCCGGAAACTCCGGGCTACTCTATTGCGGAGTGTTCGGATTTTTCAAATGCCCTCTCAAAAAGACATTTTGAAGCGACTTCTCGTTGGCGCACTAGTCAACATTTCAACTTCGCGTTGAATAGTTGACACGCGCATTGTACCTCGCAACTCTCTAACGAACCCTCGCCTCTCGGTTAAGCCGCTTTTTCTCAAGCCCTTGCCCAAAGCGTGCCCAACGCTTTATGCACTGGTACGTTATTCGTATTGCCATAAAGCGTTCTGAGGCACGAACAATAAATCTGATTTTCACAGTCGTATGGCTCAAGGCAGGAGAAAGTCCGATGGTGCAGCTAGTCGAACGCAAGCAGGCGCAACAAAACCCCGGCCTATGGTTGGATCAGCACGGCGATTATCTCTATTCCTATGCGATGTCGCGCTTGCGCGAGCCGGAAGCCGCGGAAGAGATCGTGCAAGAAACCTTGCTCGCCGCGCTGCAAGGCCTCAACAAGTTTGCGGGCAATTGTTCTGAACGCACGTGGCTCGTGAGCATTTTGAAGCACAAGATCATCGACCACTATCGTCGCAGCAGCCGCCGCGCGAACCTCGAAAATATCGACACCCTCATCGCCGAGCCGGACGACTCCTTTCAAGCCGAGGGCGAATGGCAAGGCCATTGGAAGAACGGCGCAGGCCCGCTCGATTGGGGCAGCGATCCCTATCGCGATTTGGAGAAGCGCGAGTTTTGGCAAGCGTTCCAAACCTGTCTCGCGGAATTGCCGCCGCGTTTAGCAAAAGTTTTCACGCTGCGCGAAATCGAAGCCTACAGCAGTAACGAAATCTGCGAAATTCTCGACATCACCGAATCGAATCTTTGGGTCATGCTCCACCGCGCGCGCACGCAACTCCGCAAAAGCTTGGAGCAGCGCTGGTTCGAAGCGCGCGCGTAAAGGATCGACGCCGTGCTTTATTCGTTTGCTCCGCTTTCCAAAGTTTTTTTTAAAATCGCATCGTTGCGCCACCGCAGTTTCTTCTTTGCTTTTCTATTTCACTCTTAAATCTTCGCCGCGAGTGACTTCAAAACTATTGGCTCCAGCCATGTTTTCAAATCCTGGTTCCGCCCCCGTTGCCGGCCAACTTCGCGCTTGACAAGCGAAAATTTTTTCATGCCCAGTCCGTGCAAAGTCAAGCTTCTCGTTTTTTTTTCAACCTATCAGGCATTCGAATCTGCCGGAATCTCTCCGCACGAAGAAGCCCGCCATTGCAATGCAACTCCCGCGCGCCATCACGGCACGCACTGAACGTTTCCAAACGCTGGCCGTCCTAGCATAAATTTTTCGGGTTCCTCGCCCATAAAAAGGAGACGACTCTAAAATGACGATGCGACCCAAAGCACTTTGTCTTTTAATTGCCATTGTCGTTGGAGTGTGCCTTGCCGCAGCGCCAATGCTCTTCGAGGCTGCGGCGTATGCTCCGTTGCCACGGCCGCGCATTGTTGCGGCCGACTCACTGCAAGCGCGCGCCATTCCCGCGGACTCGCTGCATTGGGAGGTGCAAGGCCAAGCCCAGTTAATGGAGTATCAAAGCCGCGCATGTATTTTTCTCAATGGCGGCGCCGCGGTGTTGCAAGACTTCGAAATGCGCGACGCTGTCATCGACGTGGACATTGCCACGCCGGCCAGCCGCGGCTTTTTCGGCATTCAGTTTCGCATTGCCAACGACGGCGTGAACGCGGAATGGGTTTATCTGCGCCAGCACAAATCCGGAATGCCCGATGCTTTGCAATATACGCCCGTGCTCAACACCGGCCTCAATTGGCAAATTTATAACGGCCCCGGTTTCACCGGCGCGGTCGATATTCCGAAAGACGAATGGTTTCATCTGCGCCTCGAAGTCGCGGGCGCGCAGGCACAGTTGTATGTGAAAGACATGACCAAGCCCGTGCTCGTGATGCACGATTTGAAAAGCGGCGCGCAACGCGGACAAGTGGCGTTGGCGGTTTTGACCGGCGCGACTTATTTTTCGAATTTCGAAATTCGAACCACGCCCGCTGCGGTTTGGGAGCGCCGCTTGCCGCCGATGCCGCCGGGCACTTTAACCGCGTGGCGCTTGTCGCCTGCGTACGATGCGCTCGCGCGCAATCTCGAGCGCGCACTCACCGCTGCCGAGGCCGACACCATGCGCTGGCAAAACGTGGAGGCCGAGCCGCCCGGCATGGTGACGCTCTATCGCTATCGCGAAGCGCCGCATCCGCGCGTTTCGTTTGCGAACGACTTTGCGAAACGCCTTGAGCCGCAGCCGGGAATGAAGGTCGTGTATGCGCGCACGAGCATCAATGCCGAGCGCGCGCACGTGCAAAAGCTCTATCTCGGTTATAGCGACGAGGTCAGTGTGTTCTTGAATGGCAAGATTCTTTTCCGTGGCCGCAGCGCGCAAAATTTTCGCGACCCCGGTTTCTTGGGCATTATGAATGTGGAGAACGACGCGGTCTATCTGCCTCTGCAAAAAGGTCCCAATGAATTGCTGCTCGCGCTGAGTGAACTCGGCGGCGGTTGGGGATTCATTTGCCGTTTAGAAGAGATGAAAAACTGAGTTGCTGCGCGTCCTCGCGAAGTTTGCCCGTGCCCGCCAACTTCGCGCTTGACAATCGAATATTTTTTTCGCACATACTCGCCGCAAGATCAGCCCCGCCCAGCAACCTCGAAATCAACCTGCCGGTCTTGACAAAGCCTGCGCACATTTTCGGGTTTAATAATATGCGGCCCCACGCGAACATAAGAATCACCGTGAAAAACAACGAAACCGAAGAGGGCCATAAACTTGAGTTGATACGATTTCCGTTTCCGGCGCGGAAATACATGTTGCGGTTCGATGGCAAAGTTTCCACCAAAGTGCAAGCCGCCTCGCTCACGCAAGTTTGTGCCCGGCTGCGAAAATTATTGCTCATCATGAGCAAACAAAAATCTTGCACTGAAAAACGGTGAAACGCTTTGTTTTATTTTACATTGCCGGCAACCGAGCGTGCATGTTGTGACGAATAAACCATGTTAGCTGCCTGAGACTATTGAATGTCGAATCACCTGACTTTCAACATCGCAATTCCGACAGATGCTGACGGATTCGTCGGCCGGGCGTGTGATGCTCCCGGCTGCAAGCAGTACTTTAAGATCTACGTTCCAGATCATGGCGACTTCCTGTACTGCCCCTACTGCGGAACTCGATTCTCGCGCAACAGCTTGCTCACTTCGCCTCAACTCCAGTACGCCAGAAAGGCGGCGATCGAGGAGGCTCGCGTTTACGCCATCAACGAATTTCAGAAGATGATGAAGAATGCGTTTCGCGGGTCCAAGAATATCACGTACAAACCAGGTCCGAGTCCGCGCAAGAAAACAATCCAGCCACACTACGAAGAACGAGAAGTCGACACTGAATTCCGGTGTGCAGAATGCTCAATCCGTTTCCAGGTTTACGGCATATTTGGGTACTGCCCCGGTTGCAGTTGCGAGAATCTTCAGATTTACGATGCCAATTGGGCGAACATCAAGCGAAAGCTCGACGCCGAACCGGACCGAGATCGGCAATTGCGTCATGCATACGGTGACCTTGTCTCGACATTTGAAGTGTTTTGCAGTCGGAAAGCCAAAAGGCTCACGCAGGAAACAGGTAATTTCCAGGTTCTATTTGACGCACGCAAGTTCTTCAAAGACCATGCTGCGGTCGATATCCTCGCAAATGTTGTTGGACCTGAATTGTTGGCGCTCCGTCGTGTGTTTCAAAAACGGCATGTCTGTATCCACGCTGGCGGTGAAATAACCGACCGATACGTCAAAATGATTCCGGAGGACGCGAAACTGCTTGGTACACAAGTGGCGCTGACCGTTCAGGAGCTTGATACCGCTGCCACGGCTATGCGGCTGGCGCTCTGTGAGCTCATCAAGGCGATCGAGCGTCCAGGATAAAGGCAGCTAACAAGCCGTTGCACACGGAGCCGCGGGCCGCGCGGTTACTGAAATCAATATCTTTCGCCGCGGCCCGGTGAACGGTAGCGTTACCTCTTTGAGATCGAAAGGAGTTCGTGCAAATAAAAAAGTATCGTGAAGCGCCGGAAGATAAAACGACTCGGTAGAAACTAAAATATCGTGAAGCGCCGAAAGATAATGCGGCTCGGTAGAAACTAAACTATCGTGAAGTACCAAAAGATTTTCACCACCATTTTAAAAGCCAAAAGCATCTCGGTAAAACATAAAAGTTCGGTGAAATCCAAAACGTGAAAGAGCAAAAAGTAGAGTCGTGGAAGAAATAAAAACTGTACTTGAATTCGAGAATAAAATCGTGGTCAATTCAAGCTATCTTTTCTAACGCCGTGTTGGTCTTGACGCGGCCAGCGGGGCATAAATTTTAAAGACCGTGCTCGATAGGCCGCGCAAGACAACAGCGGTGTTATGCGTCTATAAGGTAAGGAGAGAGTCTTGATTGAAGCCCTCATTGGTGTCGCGGTAGGTGTTCTCACGATAGTCTTGGCACGGATCATTCGTGGGCAGCGTTGGTTGTATTCATTAGGTCTGCTCACTCTGCCTAGCTTGTACGCATTCTTTGCTCTACAAGCCGGTGAGCAGGCTGTGGGCATCAAAGAAATGATCTACGGTGTTCCGTTTGTCGTAGTTGGGCTGGTTTTCGCATTTGCGAGCGTCCGTGAGTCAGCGGTAGTGGTCGGTGCATTCTGGATACTTCACGGGCTGTACGACTTGACGCATAGTCAGTTCATCACAAACGCTGGTGTTCCTGGTTGGTATCCCGTTTTCTGTTTCTCGGTTGATGTTGTTATTGGTGCATATCTACTATGGCTGTCGCGTCGTATCTCCAATGCAAATCTTCGCCAGGCGTAAGTTATTCTCGGAAGTCGGTTGGAGCAGCTCAAGTTCTTGAACACGACGCATAACCCTTCCATCAACCGGACAGTCAAACGTTGGGCGCACATAATCCAATGGGTCCCCATAGAATAATCAGGGCCAGCCGTGTCGAAAGCGGATGAATACCGAGCCAAACTGCGAACACTCGATAAGTGGGATTCATATTTGCTGGAAAAGTCAGGGTTGCCTGGACCACGCGGCAACATCGAACTGGCACAAGTCGTCGCCGGCGAAGGCAATCTCAAACTCTTTCGGCGATACACCGCCTATGCCGCCGATCAAGCTCCGGTAAACTCGCCCTACGAGTTCTTGACCTTCTGCGGGGTAGTAGGCTTGGGACGTCTGCTCGCCGAAGGCAATACCAACCTGCTGGCGACTTTGCGAATCCACGCTTCTGATCCGCGCTGGCGAGTTCGCGAAGCGGTCGCAATGGCGCTTCAGCGGCTTGGCGACGTAAACATGGAGCAGCTAATTCGGGCGATGCAAGAATGGAGCAAGGGAAGCCCACTGGAACAACGCGCTGCCGCGGCGGCCCTTTGTGAGCCCAGGCTCCTTGGTCAGGCAAAACATACGTGGGCGGTCTTGCGCATCCTGGACAAGATCACAACTGCGCTTGAGCGGGCGGAAAATCGGCGCAGTGAAGATTTCTTGGCATTGCGGAAAGGGCTGGGATATTGCTGGAGTGTCGCGGTCGTCGCGCTGCCCGTTGAAGGCAAAGCGCTGATGGAGAAGTGGCTGGTCAACACGGACCCAGATGCACAATGGATTATGCAGGAGAATCTGAAGAAGACGCGGCTGGCTCGGATGGATTCGGGATGGGTCAAGAAATGGCGGAGTAGAGCCAGGGGATGAAGTGCGCCCAACACGCGGTTGCAGGCGACTCGGCCTTCGCGCTCCGCTCCGCTGTGCGCTTCGGCCGAGCGCCTGAACCGCCCCGTTAGCTCTTGCTTTTACCAACCAAGATTGACCCCTCTTGCTTTCTCTTCCAAAACCTCTTTAAACATTCCACGGCGCTTTGCCACTGTTCCGCCTCGCCTTACCTGGACCAACTCGACGCTGGTCAGAGCTTTTATCACCCTCCCCAAGAAATCCCTTGTCGCATTCCTCAGATGTTTTATATTCCGGCTTTCACGTGCGGGACTTATTCATGAGAAAGGAATTGCAACATGGCCACGCCCACTGCTCTCCAAAACTTGTGCATCAACACCATTCGCACGCTCGCGATGGATGCCGTGCAAGCCGCGAACTCCGGCCATCCCGGCGCGCCCATGGCGCTCGCGCCTGTGGCGTTTACGCTGTGGGATCGCTTTCTGCGCCACAATCCCGCGAACCCCGATTGGCCCAATCGCGACCGCTTTGTGCTCTCGAACGGCCACGCTTCGATGCTGCTCTATGGCACATTGCACCTCATGGGCTATGGCATCACACTCGAGGACATCAAAAATTTTCGGCAGCTTCATCACAAGTGCGCGGGCCATCCGGAGTATGGCCTTGCGCCCGGCGTGGAAACCACCACCGGCCCGCTCGCACAAGGCGCCGCGAATAGCGTGGGCATGGCGCTCGCGGAGAAATGGCTCGCCGCGCATTTCAATCGCCCCGAGCATGAGATCATCGACTATAAAATTTTTGCGATTCTCGGGGACGGCTGCATGATGGAAGGCTTGAGCAGCGAGGCCGCTTCGCTCGCGGGTCATTTGGGTTTGAACAATCTCATCTGGCTCTATGACAACAATCGCATCACCATTGAAGGCAAAACGGATTTGGCGTTCAGCGAAGAAGTGGCCACGCGCTTCATTGGCTATCACTGGAAAGTGCAACACGTGAACGATGCGAACGACGTCGAAGCGCTCGACCATGCCATGCGCAACGCGCGCAAAGAAACGCACGGCCCCTCGCTCATCATCGTGGATAGCCACATCGCTTTCGGCGCGCCCACCAAACAAGACACGCACGGCGCGCACGGCGAGCCTTTGGGCGAAGAAGAAATTCGCGCCACGAAAAAATTCTATGGCTGGGATCCCGATAAAAAATTTTACGTGCCGGAAGAAGTGCAAACCTATCGCAACGAAGTGATTGCTAACGGCAAACAATTAGAAGAAGAGTGGCGGAAAAAGTTTGCGGCGTATGCGGCGGCTTATCCGGATTTAGCCGAGCAATTCACGCGCATGCAGCAACGCGAACTCCCGCCGAATTGGGAAGCGAGCCTTCCGAGTTTTCCCGCGGACGCGAAAGGCATTGCCAGCCGCGAATCGAGCGGCACAGTGTTGAACGCGATTGCCGCGCAGGTGCCGTGGCTGCTCGGCGGGTCCGCGGACTTGGCGCCATCGACGAAGACGCTCATCAAAGGCGCGAAGAGTTTTCAGCGCAATCAATATGACGGCCGCAATCTCCACTTCGGCATTCGCGAGCACGCGATGGCGGCCATGCTCAACGGCATGGCGCTCAGCAAGCTGCGGCCGTATGGCGCGACGTTTCTCGTGTTCTCGGATTATATGCGGCCCGCGCTGCGCCTCGCCGCGTTGATGGAGCAGCCCGCGATTTATATTTTCACGCATGACAGCATCGGCGTGGGCGAAGACGGACCCACGCATCAACCCATCGAGCACCTCGCCGCGTTGCGCGCGATTCCGCATCTTGAGGTGATTCGCCCGGCGGATGCGAACGAGGTGGCGCTGGCGTGGAAGCATATCATAACGTTGCGCAATCGGCCCGCGGCGCTCGTGCTCACGCGGCAAGCGCTTCCGACTTTTGATCGCGCGAAGTATGCTGCCGCAGAGGGTGTGCTGCGCGGCGCATATGTGCTCGCCGATTGTAACGGCGCGCCTGAAATCATTTTGCTCGGCACCGGTTCGGAGGTGCAACTGTGTCTTGCAGCATACGAGCAATTGCAAAAAGAAGGCGCACGCGTGCGCGTGGTGAGCATGCCGTGTTGGGAATTGTTTGAGCAGCAAGAGGCCGCGTATCAAGAAGAAGTTTTGCCGCGTCGCGTGCGTGCGCGCGTGGCGGTCGAAGCCGGAGCTGCATTCGGCTGGGAGCGCTACGTCGGGTTGGAAGGCGAAGTCCTCGGCATGCGCGGCTACGGCGCTTCCGCACCGCTCAAAGATTTGCTCAAAGAGTTTGGCTTCACAGTGGAGGGCGTGGTGCAAGCAGCGAAGAGGGTAATTTCAAAGCAGTGATCAGTGACCAGTGACCAGTGACCAGTGATCAGTGACCAGTGATCAGTGACCAGTGATCACTGGCAAGCGGGCAACGACTTTCTTGTTCTCAAAGAGAGTTTGGCAACAATCTGATTAATTGCGACGCACTTCTTTGAGATGTCATTCTGGAAGAACCTTCCCTCGCAATCGGCACAACACTCAAAACAAACTGTGTCTCAAGCACGAAGGAAGATTCTTAGAGAATGACAAATTGAGGAGGCGCGACCAACCAACACGTAACGAGCATAACGTAAGGCGTTCGACGCCTCTCCCCCGGAGCATAAAATGTCAAATCCCTCAATCCCCTTTCACACGTCTTTAGGCC
>CAYNDW010000158.1:10372-10613 GCA_964395375.1 uncultured Cytophagia bacterium | reverse complement strand
GGAGAAAAAACCCAATGAGTCGTGTCGGCATGGGCGATCTATTGAAGCAAGTGCAAAAGCTGCAAGAAGACATCAACCAAGCGCAAGAAAGTTTGGCTAGCTTGCGTGCGGAAGGCACTGCGGCCGGCGGCATGGTCACGGTGATCGCCAACGGCAAGCAAGAAGTCCTGCAAGTGCGTATTGATAAAACCGCGATCGATCCCGAGGATTTAGAATTGTTGGAGGACTTAATTGTCGTCGC
>CAYNDW010000158.1:0-10362 GCA_964395375.1 uncultured Cytophagia bacterium | reverse complement strand
AAGCGCTGAACAACGCGCGCGAAATGGCAAGCACCCAAATGAGCAAAGTGGCCGGCGGCGTTTTGGGCAATCTTCCCGGCGGCATGAAAATTCCCGGTCTTTAACTCGGCGCGTCACGCATGCAGTATTTATCCGGCACGGTTGAAACCGCGATCACAGAACTTTCCAAACTGCCCGGCATCGGCCGCAAGACCGCGCAGCGTTTGGTTTTTTATATGATGAAAATCCCGCGGCGCGAAGTCGATGATCTCGCCGCGGCGCTCGTCGCGCTCAAAGATAAAGTGCGCACGTGCTCGTTATGCTTCAATCTTACGGACTCCGACCCGTGTTTGATTTGCGCGAACGCGGGCCGCGACCGCAATTTAATTTGCGTCGTCGAAGAAGCGAACGACGTGTTGGCGTTGGAGAAGACGGGCGAGTTTCGCGGCCTCTATCACGTGCTCGGCGGCGTGCTCTCCCCGCTCGACGGCGTCGGCCCGGATGATTTGCGCATACGCGATTTGATGCTGCGCTTGCAAAGCGGCGTGAGCGAAATCATCCTCGCCACCAATCCCAACACCGAAGGCGAGGCCACGGCGATCTACCTCTCGAATCTCATCAAACCGTTGGGCCTCAAGATTACGCGCATTGCGCGCGGGCTGCCCGTGGGCGGTGACTTGGAATTTACCGATGAAGTCACGCTCGCGCGAGCGTTATCGGGTCGTGTTATATGGTAAACTCGAAGAAAAAGTGCGCCGCGGAGCTTTATGCGCGCGGCCATAAAACCGTTAAGCGTCTTGCCCTCGTATTTGAAGGCAAGCACGTGTGGGTAAAAGAAGCCTGATCCATTTTTTAGATTTCTCCTGCGAGCTGTTTCCGATTTCATGATCGCATCAAACTAGGACGCGGTGAGCTTTATGAGCCTTCCGACCAAATTGACGATCTTACGCATCTTGCTGACGCCGGTGGTGGTGGGCTTGCTCTATGTTGAAAGCTTTTGCTTTCGTGTGGCCTCGTTGTCGGTTTTTCTCATCGCGGCCTTGACGGATTGGTTCGACGGCCATCTCGCGCGCAAACTCGGTTATGTCTCTCCGCTTGGTAATTTTCTCGATCCGCTCGCCGATAAAATTCTCGTGCTCTCCACTCTGTTTGCGTTTGCGTTTTACGGCCACATCGCCGTTTGGATGGTCGTGGTCATAGCCGCGCGTGATTTGATCATTACGGCGCTGCGCCTCTACGCCGATTGGAAAGGCCAGCCCGTGGTCACGAGCGCCACGGCCAAATGGAAAACCGCGAGCCAAATGATTGCGGTTTATGTCATCATGTTGTATCTCGTCATTCACGCCTATTTTTCCGGCGCCGATCCGGTGTGGGAAGCTTGGCGCGGCTACATCAACCTCATGATGCAGTTCGTCACGCTCATCACGGTCTTGACTGCGCTCCAATACCTCTTCGAAAATCGTCATCATGTGCGGAGTTTGATGCTCGCGTGCTTGCGAGTTTTGGCTCCCGGAAATCTTGCCAAGTAAATTGTCCTCGCCTTTAAAAATGCTCTCCCGCTTTCTTGCCACAGTAGGCTTCATCGGATATGTGCCTTTCGCGCCCGGCACCGCAGGCAGCCTGGTTGCCACCCTTGCATTTATGCTGATGCCGACTTATCTTTCGCCCGTTCCATTCACACTCGGAAGCCTTGCGTTCTTCTTGCTCGCCGTGTGGGCCGCGGATCGCCATGCTAGCGTCCACAATCCCGATCCCTCCGAAGTCGTGATCGATGAAGTGATGGGCATGGTCGTCGCCATCGCATTCTTGCCGCTCACGCCCGCGGTTTTGATCGCAAGCTTCGTGCTCTTTCGAGTCTTCGATATCGCCAAGCCCTTTCCCGTGCGCCAATTTGAAAAGCTTCCCGGCGGTTGGGGCATCGTGCTGGATGATGTGATGGCGGGCGTGTATGCGAATGTGGTGCTGAGGGCGGGGATGCATCTTTGGCAAAAGCTGTTGGTTTGAAAAAAGCGTTTTATGTTATTATTCTATTGAGAACGTGCTATGCCTGCCCGAGACTTCTATCATGATGCGGTAGTCAAAGCCCTAATCGCCGACGGCTGGAAGATCACACACGATCCGCTAACTCTTTCGTATGGCGGCGAGGATCTTTATGTCGATTTGGGCGCGGAACGAACGGCGATTGCCGCCGAGAAAAACGGAGAAAAGATTGCCGTTGAAGTCAAATCTTTCCTGAGTCCGTCGCGCATGCATGATCTGCAAGAGGCCGTTGGCAAATACAATATCTACCACAGCATCCTTTCATCAACTGAGCCTGACCGCCGTCTCTATTTGGCGATTCCTCTGCGAACTTACGAAGGAATATTTTCTGCGAAGTTCGGCCAATTGATCATGAAGAGACTGCGGCTTCGGCTTCTTGTTTTTGATGAGAAGCAAGAAAGGATTTTAGAATGGATAAACTAACGTCATATCGTCAAGCCGTCCGAAAAATAATCGAAGAATACGCCGGCTACAAACCCTCTCACGGCCAGATTGAAACCGAAGCCATCGTCGATCCCGAAAAGGATCATTACGAAGTCATGCACGTGGGCTGGGACGGCGTTCGACGTGTGCACGGCTCCGTCGTGCATATCGACATCATTCGCGGCAAAGTTTGGCTGCAACACGACGCCACGAACTGGCCGGTCGCGGAGGAATTGCTCAAGGCAGGCATTCCACGCGAAGATATTGTGCTCGGCTTTCATCCCGAAGAGTTGCGGAAACACACCGACTTTGCCGTCGCGTGATGGAGTGTCAAACTTCAGTTTGGCACGAAACGTAAACCGAAGCTGCACTTCGGCAATTGCAATTGCCGGCGCTCTAACTTCTGCCAGAAAACAAACTCGAATCAACTGCGCGCAGAGAAAAGATGATCGCTGAAATAATCGCCATCGGTGATGAACTGCTCATCGGGCAAGTCGTCAACACCAACGCCTCGTGGCTTGGCGAACAACTCAGCCGCGCCGGCGTGCCGGTGCGTTTCATGACCACCGTCGGCGACAGCGGCGAAGACATTCTCGCAAGCTTGAAGCTCGCGCTCACCCGCGCGGACTTCATCATCGCCACCGGCGGCCTCGGCCCCACGCACGACGACATCACCAAAAAAGTCGTCATGGAATTTTTCGAAGCCGGCCCGCTCGTGCAAGACGAAAAAGTGCTCGCGCACGTGCGCGGCATCTTCACGCGGCGCAACATACCCATGGCGCCGGTGAATGAAGAACAAGCGCTCGTGCCGCGCCACACCAAAGTGCTCTGGAACGCGCACGGCACTGCGCCCGGTTTGCTCTTTGAAAAAAACGGCAAGTACTGCGCCGTCATGCCCGGCGTGCCGTTCGAGATGAAAAGCATCACCACCTCCGGCGTGTTGCCCTTCCTGCGCGAACGCGCCGGCGGACAAATCATCCGCCATCGCACCGTGAGAACGTTCGGCGTCGCCGAATCCAATCTCTCCGAAAAGCTCGCGCCGATTTCCGAGCTGGAGCAACATTGCAAGCTCGCGTTCTTGCCGAGTTACTTCGGCGTGAATCTGCGCATCACCGTTGCGGGCCGCGAGCAAAATGACGTTGACCGCCGCGTCAAGACGGTCGAAGAAATCATTATCGCCAAAGCCGGAAAATATGTTTATGGCTATGACGATGACAGCATGGAAGAGGTCGTTGGCCGAAAATTGCGAGAGCGGAAAGTCACACTTGCGCTCGCCGAATCCTGCACCGGCGGCTTGCTCGCGCATCGCATGACGAATGTCTCCGGCAGCTCGGAATATTTTCTGCGCGGCTACGTCACGTACAGCAACGCCGCGAAAATCGAATTGCTCGGCGTGCCCGAAGACCTCATCGCGCAGCACGGCGCGGTGAGCGAGCAGTGCGCGCTTGCAATGGCTTCGGGTGTGAAAAAGAAAAGCGGCTCCGACTATGGCATTGCCATCACCGGCATCGCCGGCCCGAGCGGAGGCACGCCCGAAAAGCCGGTGGGCACAGTGTGGATCGCGCTCGCGAGTCCGCAGCGCGTGAGCGCGAAACATTTTCTTTTTGCCAATGATCGCGTCGTGAACAAAGAGCGCTTCGCCCAAGCCGCGCTCGCGATGCTCTATCGCGCTTTGCACGAAGCGGAGTATGTGCCGGAGTGAAGCTTTTTGGTTGGAGAAGTGGAGTGATGGATTGGTGGAGTGTTGGAAGAACTTTCTGCGCTTCATTGATGCGGAGGAACGTAGCGCAGTCGAATGGAAACGCGACGCGCGGACACGGCGCGTTTTTGAATAGTTACGCTGAAGCAGACGAGGGCCTCTATGATGATTGTGCAGCGCGGTGAGTTTGAGGTGGAAGAGGGTAAGATTAATCTTGGATAGGAATTGAGATGGGGTCTCATAATTTAGAGCGGATTCGCGCATGCATACATGCGCGCAATTACGATCTGACAGCCCATGCTGTTGATGAAATGGCCGACGATGATTTGGATTCGCACGACGTCGAGCAATCGATTCTTTTCGGTGCTATCACCAAAACTGAAAGAGACGACGTCCGTGGTGCCAGATATACGATTCGGGGCACGGGTAGCTCCCCATTTACGAAAGTCGGAAGTGTCGGGCACTTTGTTTCGGAAGAGCGCATTTGATTATTACAGTATATGCTCTTGGCGAAAACGGAGAAGAAAATGTTTAATTATCTCTGCAATTATTGCGACGGCACGGTTCGCCCCAAACGTGTCGAGAGCGAAGCTTTTAAGCATCGCGAGGGTTTTGTCATCTTGAAAAACGTGACCATTGGCGTTTGCGATAAGTGCGGCAATCGTTATTACTCGGCTGATCTCTTGCACCGCGGTGAAGCCATTGCCACGAAGCAACATCCAGCAGATGCAGAAGAGCTAGTGCCCGTGAGCCATTGGGAGTGAACCCTCGGAAGAATGACAACGTGCGCGCCTTCATCGCGCTCGAGCTTTCGCACGATATCAAACAGGCGATTGCCGATTACGTCGCGCCAATGCGCGCGCTCGATAAAGGCCTCAGTTGGACAAAGGCCGAGAACGTGCATCTCACGCTCAAGTTTCTCGGCGATACGCCCAAAGCGCAAATCGAAAACGTGAGCATGGCGTTACGCGAAGTCTGCATGAACTTCGCGCCCATTGCCGCTGAAATTTTCGGCTCCGGCGTTTTTTCGAACGAGCACCGCCCGCGCGTGTTGTGGATTGGAATAAAAGAAAGCTCCGGCAAGCTTGCAGAGTTGGCGCAACGCATCGAGAGCGAATGCCGGCGTTTGGGATTTGAAAAAGAAGAGCGCGGCTTCTCACCGCATCTCACCATTGGCCGCGTGAAAGCAGGCAAAGCCGCGAACGTCGTGAAAGCCATGCGCGAGTCGCCGTTTCCTTCGCAGCAAATCGTTTTTCAGGAATGCACGTTGATGCAGTGCGTGCTGCACTCCGCGGGGTCGATTTATACGCCGGTGCTGAAGGCTGCGTTCAACGTGAGGGTTGTGAATGTTGACGAGCAGCATCGGTAATGCTACGCGCTCCCCGTTGGTCATTCAGCAGGAATCTTTTTGAGTGCTGGAGTAGATGTCAAGTTCTAAAAAGGAATCCTTCTGAATGACAGTTTATGGGTGCGATTACCGAATTTGAAAATCAAAACTCATTAATTGAAGCGAGCACGGACTTCCGAGCTTTTCGATTGCGTATAAAACCGAGTGCAATGATGTTGTACAACCGAATTTCTATTGACCCCAATATCTGTCATGGTCAAGCTTGCATTAAAGGCACTCGTATTCCCGTTCATCAGATCGTTCTCATGCTGGCAAACGGCGATACGATTGACGACCTGCTCGAAGCATATTCCTCGATAACACGCGAAGACATATTCGCGTGTCTGGAATATGCTGGGTCACCAGCCGAAGAGCAACTCGCGCCCATCGAAGCGTTGGCAAGCTAGTCATGAAGATTTTTAAGAGCATTGCAAATAGAGAATTGAAAATTTTCAATTTTAAATTTGCAATGCTGTTGCTCGTTAGCAATTCTCAACTCACTAAACCTTTAACCAAACAAAAGGGGTAGCACGTGGAAAAAGATGAAAAATTAAAAGCGCTTGATCTTGCGATGCAAGCCATCGACCGGCAGTTCGGCAAAGGCTCGATCATGAAATTGGGCGACGAGCGCGCGAAGGTCACACTCGACGTGATCTCGACCGGCTCGATTTCGCTCGACGTGGCGCTCGGCGTGGGCGGCGTGCCGCGCGGCCGCATCGTTGAAATTTTCGGGCCGGAATCGAGCGGCAAAACCACGCTTGCGTTGCACATCATCGCGCAAGCACAGAAGCGCGGCGGGCTTGCGGCGTTCGTGGACGCCGAGCACGCGCTGGATGCAAGCTATGCGAAAAAGCTCGGCGTTGATACGGATAATCTCCTCGTCTCACAACCCGATACCGGCGAACAAGCTTTGGAAATTACTGAAACGTTGGTGCGCAGCGGCGCGTTAGATGTGGTAGTTATTGACTCGGTCGCCGCGCTCGTGCCCAAAGCTGAAATCGAAGGCGAGATGGGCGACGCGCAAATGGGTTTGCAAGCGCGTTTGATGAGCCAGGCCATGCGCAAGCTCGCGGGCACGATCAGCAAGACGAACGTGTGCACCATCTTCATCAACCAAATTCGCGAGAAGATCGGCGTCATGTTCGGCAGCCCGGAAACCACCACCGGCGGTCGCGCGCTCAAGTTTTATTCTTCGGTGCGTTTGGACGTGAGGCGCATTGCTTCAATTAAAAACGGCGATGAAGTCACCGGTAGCCGCACGAAAGTAAAAGTCGTGAAGAACAAAGTCGCGCCGCCGTTTCGCGAGGCCGAGTTTGACATGATGTATGGCTCCGGCATTTCCTCGGAAGGCGATCTCGCGGATGTGGCGATCACTCTCGGCTTGATCGAAAAGAGCGGCACGTGGTTCACGGTCAATGGCGAGCGCATGCAGGGCCGTGAGAATTTGAAGAAGCACTTGCTCGAAAATGGTGAGGTGATGAAGGAGTTGGATTTAAAAGTGCGCAAGGCCAGCGGCTTGCTTAAAGAAGATCCGGCCGTGACCGTGGTTTCCAATAATGAAGTGAAGCCCACTGCAGCCGTAAAGCCGAGACCCACGCCCGCGCCGCCGATAAAAGCGTAGCGCAGGCTTCCAGCCGGCCTTCGATGAGGTTAATCGACGGCAAGTTTTTCCGCCGAAATGCGCCGAAGTCACCGAGTGTCGTCGAGAACAGCTTTCTGAATTGGTTGCTCTAATTCTCCTATACTTTTTGCCATGGAGAGAAACGAAGACGTTCAAACCGATTTGTTCGAAGACAATGCTGCGAAGAGAGAGGAAGAGTATCGCGCGGCTTTGGCGAAATCCTATCGCTTGTTGGCGGCGCGCGGCCGCAGCGAAAAAGAACTGCGCGAGGCGTTGCTGCGGGTGAAGTATGCGCGCGAAGTCGTCGAAGCGGTTTTGGAAAAATGCCGCGAGCAACACTTCGTGGACGACGCCAAGTTCGCGCAGCAATTCGTGCAAAGCAGATTGCGCAATCGTCCGATGGGCCGCGAGCGTTTGAAGATGGAGTTGCGCAACAAAGGCGTCGGCAACGCGATCATCGCCGCCACACTGGAGGAAGCCTTTGCACCGGAAGATACATTGACCTTCGCCAATCAACTCGCCGACAAGCAGCGCAAACGCCTCGCGAATTTGCCGCCGCCGAAAGCGCAGCAACGTCTCGCGGATTTTTTGCGGCGGCGCGGGTTTGATTGGGAGGTGATTCAGCAAACCACCGTGTGGCATGAATTGCAAAGGGACCATGAAAAGGAATAAATCTCATGACCGCGATTATCGCCAACCGACTTCAGCAACGCGCCGCCTTGCTTGACGATGCACAAGCGGAAAAAGCTCTGGCTTTTGTCGAGTTCTTGTTAGCCCACGAACGGCTGGAAAAAGAACGCTTCGAGTGGCATCAAGCTTCGCAGCAAGCGTTTGCGCGTGTGTGGGATAATGAACATGACGCGATCTATGATAATTGGAGGGAGTTATATGGCGTTCCAAACGCATGACATCTGGCTAGTGAATTTTCCTTTCAGCGATTTGAGCACAACGAAAGCTCGGCCGGCTTTGGTCGTCAGCAGCGCCGTTTATCATCAAAACGAGCCGGACGTGGTGTTTGCGGCGTTGACGAGTAATTTGGCCGCTGCTTTTAATTCGACGGATTATGTTTTACAGGATTGGCATAGCGCCGGTTTAAAAGTGCCGACTGCCTTCAAACCTTTATTGGCAACGCTCGCACCGACATGTGCGGTATTTCGGATCGGGCGTTTGCGTTCAGTAGACGCGCAGGAAGTCTCGAAACGGTTGCGGTTGATACTCGATCTGTAAGAGCTGCGATTTAGGCCGCTTTAAATTGCCTCTACACAGGATGAGGAATTGGCCGTGAATAACATGCCGGCCTTTGCCGAGGTTATAGAAGTTGCGGAGCAATTGTCTTTTGAAGAGCAGGAGTTTTTGATGGAGCTGTTGCGGCGGCGAGCTGTTTTAGCCAAAGAGATCGAAGCGGCGCGGAAAAAATTTCGCGAAGGCAAAACGCGAGCGCTGATGCCGGCAGAAATCATTGCCGAAGCCTTAGCATGAAGCGGGAATTGCAAGCGAATGACCGCAAAATATGAAATCACACTTTACTGGAGCGCTGAAGATCGCGTCTTTGTTGCGGAAGTGCCGGAGCTGCCAGGCTGTCTGGCGCATGGGGATACTCAGGAAGCGGCCTTGAAAAATGCGAAAGAGGCGATGCAGTTGTGGCTTGACACAGCCAAAGAATTTGGCGATCCCATTCCACAGCCAAAAGGGCGGCGGCTGATGTTGGCTTGATTGAAAAATATGCTGGAGGAGAGCAGTGACGTAACCTCGCAAGAGTTATGTGGAGCATCGCAAAGAGGTTTACAAGTTCTGACTCGGCTTTCTTGAGAAAACCGCGCTAATTGTAGTCATCGTTGCAATCATATCGTACATGATTGGGCAGCTCAATTATGTTTTCGCTGCGTTGTCGGTTTTGATGGGTTTTGTTTTCGTGTTGATGCTTGCCATGACTTATCTCAGTCGTAAGCTTTGGTATCTGCCAAAAGATGATTCGAAATCAAAGGATCGCGAGGTGAAGAATGAGTAGCTTGATTGCTTTTACTATTATGATCGGCATGATCGTTCTCGGCGGTCTTTTATGATCTGGTGGATGGAACGCCAGGATCGCAAGGAAGAAGAATACAACAAGTCCCAGCACCATTGATTTGAACGAACGTTTTGCAATCAGAATAAATTTCACTCAGGAACTCCCCATGAAGTCGAAGGAAGTACGCCAAGCATTTTTAGACTTTTTCAAGAGCAAGGGACATACGATTGTGCCCTCCGCGCCCGTGGTGCCGTTGGGCGATCCCACGCTACTCTTCACCAACGCGGGCATGAATCAATTCAAGAGCATTTTTCTCGGATTGGAGCAGCGCGATTACACGCGCGTGGTCGACACCCAAAAGTGCATCCGCGTGAGCGGCAAGCACAACGATCTCGAAGACGTCGGCTTCGATACGTATCACCACACGTTTTTTGAGATGCTCGGCAATTGGTCGTTCGGCGATTACTATAAAGCCGAAGCCATCGAATGGGCGTGGGAACTGCTCACCAAAGTTTGGGGCTTGCCCAAAGATCGCATCTACGCCACCGTTTATAAAACCGACGATGAAGCCGCGGCGCTCTGGAAAAAAATTGCCGGTCTGCCGGAGGAGCGCGTGCAGCGTTTCGCGGAGAAGGATAATTTTTGGGAAATGGGCGAGACCGGCCCCTGCGGCCCGTGTTCGGAAATTCACATCGATCTCACGCCCGACAAATCCGGCGCGAACCTCGTCAATGCCGGCGACCCGCGCGTGATGGAAATTTGGAATCTCGTTTTCATTCAATACAATCGCGAGGCCGATCGCTCGCTCAAAGAATTGCCGGCCAAGCACGTGGATACCGGCATGGGCTTCGAGCGCGCGCTCGCCATTCTCAACGGTAAAAATTCCAACTACGACACCGATCTCTTCACGCCCATCATTGATAAAGTCAGCGAGCTTTCCGGCAGAGGGTATGATTTCGCGAACGGCATGGCGCATCGCGTGCTTGCGGATCACATTCGCTGTTTGACGTTTGCGATTTCCGACGGTGCATTGCCTTCGAATGAAGGTCGCGGTTACGTGCTGCGCCGCATCTTGCGCCGCGCCGCGCGTTATGGCCGCAATCTCGGTTTGCGCGAGCCGTTTATCCACAAGCTCGTGCCCGCGCTTGTCGATATCATGTCCGGCACTTTCACCGAGCTGCGCGAAAAGCATGAGTACGTGAGCC
>CAYNDW010000157.1:3857-10638 GCA_964395375.1 uncultured Cytophagia bacterium | reverse complement strand
CAGCGCCCGCGCCAATGATGGCAATGTCAACCTGCTCAGTCAATGGGCAAGCCTTCCAGCGCCATAATCTTAAGCGCATTGGTCGTGGGGCACGGGCCTTCGCGCAGCAGATAATCGAAAATCATGCGGCCTTGCTCCACGTGTTCGCGGAAATGAAAATTGCGCAGACCCGCAATTTCGCGCTCCAATTCCACCAACTCCAAATCATGCGTCGAAATCATGCCGCAGCCGCGGCTTTGCGCGAGCGCGCGAATATAGGCGCGACTGCCGAGCAAGCGTTCGCGATTGTTGGTGCCGCGAAAGATTTCATCCACCAAAAAAAAGAGCGGCACGGCCTCGTCGCGCTGCAACGCTTGCAACAAAGCTTTTAAGCGCCGCACTTCGGCATAAAAAAATGAAATGCCGTCCGTCACGGAATCACTCACGGCCATGCACGTGAACAGCCGCATCGGCGCAGCGAGCAAATGCGTTGCGCTCACGGGCGCGCCGCAATAGGCCAAGCAAAGATTGACGCCGACCGCGCGCAGAAACGTGCTCTTGCCCGACATGTTGGAGCCGGTGATCAGCACGATTTCGCCGAGCCGGTCGATCGTAATGTCGTTGCTCACCCGCGTCGCCTCGGGCAAGAGCGGATGACCGAGGCCGCGCGCTTGCAGCAACGCCGGCGTGGCCGCGCTTTGCACGTGGGGGAAAATATAATCGGGATTCAAATAGGCAAAATTCGCCAACGCATTGTAAGCCTCCAATTCATACCACGCCTCCAACCACCGCGGCAAATTCGTGCGCAGTTCGGCTTTGGTGGTTTCCAAGCGATACCAAAAATAGAAATCCCACGGCACGAGAATATTTAAGAGCAGCCAAAAGAGTTGTCCGCGCTGCATGCTCGCTGCTTCCGCGATGCGCGTCGCGCGATGTAAATGTTCGGAAGGCCGGCGCCCGGCTTGGCGAAACGGCGCGCAGAGTTGCATCAAATGCGCGTGACGCGTGAACGGATGCCGTTCGAGATAGCGCGCCACGGTTTGAAACGGGCGGAGTTTTTTTTCCACCAAAAAAGCTTCGTCAAAAAGTTTGCTCAAATCGCCGAGCCGCAGCACATAAGCATAGGCATACAGGATCAGCGTATAAGGCCACAGCAGCGGCGCGAGTTCGAGCGCGTGCAGCGCGAACAATGCGAGATTGATGAACGCCAGCACCAAGAGGCCGAGCACCCACTTGCGCAAAGCGCGCGGCGCGCTGTCGCGCTTGAGCCATGCGGCGAGTTTTTCACCCTCCCAGCGTTCGTGAATATCTTCGCGCAGCAATGCGCCTTGCAACGCCAAATGATCGCGAAAGCGCGCGAGCGGCTTTAGCTCTTGAATGATTGCTTGGCGCTGCGCAATGCGCGCCGGGTCCGTGAGCGGTTGCAGCAGCCATTCGCGCAAGCGCGCGCTGCCGCCGGTTCCCGTTGTCGTGTCCAACAAATGCAGCAGCGCGCGTTCGCCCACGAGGTTTAAATCCGAGGCAAAGGGATGCGCCGCGGGCACCGGCGCATGCGCCGGCTTGGGCAGTTTTTCCCAATCCAAAGTCATGCGCGCGTTGTGCTCGGCTTTGAGGCGCAGCCAAATGCGATGGCGCGCGAGGCTGCGCTCGACGCGTTCGTGCCGTCGCGCGAGAAAGATAAATGCGAAAGCAGCGAGCAGAAAAACCAACCAGCCCGGATTTGCGCCGAGAGCCTGACCCGCGACATAAGTTGCCAATGCGCCCAACAGCACGAGGGCCAAACGCGCGCGCGAAAAATTCCGGCTGAGCCGTTCCAATGTTGCGATGCGCCGCTCCAAACGCGCCGCGAGGCGAACGAGATGGCGATGCAACAATTCTTTTTTCGTGGAGAGTGTCATAAAGCAGAAAGTTCGTAAAAGTGCTTGCAGAAATTTCCGCCAATATCTTACTTCGCGAGGATTTTATCAAGCCCGCGATAAAACAATTGCCAATGGGAAACGCGGAGATTATTATGGGGTTGAAGCGCTAAGGATCATCGGCTAAATAACTTTCTTAGGATCGCCGATTAAATAACTTTCCCATTTTCCTTTGCCGTCATTCCCGCAGTCTTTAAGCGGGAATCTATTTTTACGTGTAGCCGCTTTAGAAGCGTTGCCACGAAAATGGCGGTCTGGCGCAAATGGGCACGTTGTTTAATCGCCGGTCACTATTAACCCATTCTTCCCTCCCATGCTCAAAATTCTCGACCTCAAAACCGCGGCGCGACAAATCAAAGCCTCGTGCGCAGCCAAACGCGAGCGCAACGAGCGCGCGCCCTTCTTCTTCATCACCGGCGCGGGAATTTCCGCGCCCAGCGTGCCCTTGGCCGCGGCCATCATTCAGCATTGCAAAACCCGCGCGCTTGAGCTGCACGGCCCCAGCGCATTGCCGCCCGCCGCGGACGCGCTCACGAGTTATTCGCATTGGCTCGCGCTGGCCTATCCCAATCCCGACGACCGCCGCATTTATTTGCAGAGCATGATCGAAGGCAAAGCCATCACCTCCGCCAATCTCCGTCTCGCGCACTTGCTGCTCACGCAAACGCCCTCGAATCTCGTGCTCACCGTCAACTTCGATGACCTGCTCTCGCGCGCGCTGCTGCTCTTTGGCAAGCAACACGTGCTCTGCGATCATCCCATCACCATCGGCCGCATCGAGGCCGAGCGCGACCGCGACGTGCAAATCGTCCACGTGCACGGCTCGTATTGGTTTTATGACTGCTGCAATCTGCAGCATGAAGTCGAAGGGCGCGCGCAAAGTTCCGCGGCGCCATTTTCTGACATGCCTACTTTTCTCGATCACTTACTCTACAATCGCTCGCCGCTCGTGCTCGGCTATAGCGGCTGGGAAGGCGACGTGGTCATGTCCGCGCTCAAACGCAGACTTTATCACAACCACCAACCCAACACGCTCGGCTATAATGTCTATTGGTTTGTTTATGACCGCGGCCACATTGCGGCCCTGCCCGAATGGTTGCGCGCCCACCCCAACGTGGTTTTCGTTGCGAAGCCGGAGCCGGAGCCGTCCGCAAATTCGACCACAACCACGAGCGGCGAAAATGTAACTGCTCTGCGCGCCGCGTCCGCGCGCTCCATCGGCTTGGAAAAAGAACAGCGCGACCTCTTCTTGCCGGCGCACGTAGCATTGGATGAATTGATTCGCGTCTTTGAATTGCCCACGCCGGAGCTGCTCCACAATCCGCTCAATTTTTTTATCACACGTTTGCGCCAGGATTTGCCGCCAGACGAGCCGAGCAGCGCGCAACCCGACATTTATCTCATGCGCAGCATGTTGGAGCGCCTCGGTCGCGCGCAGCAGAATTTAGCGCAAACGCAGCAAGCCTTGGACTCGTCTTTGGAAAACGTGCGCGACGCGATCCGCCGTGTGCAATATCGCGAGGCCCTCGCGTTTGGCGCAAAAATTCCGCTAGCAGATTTGTTCGAAGCGGAGCGCCGTGAGTTTATGCGCTTGATGTGGGATGCTGCCGATGGGTTGAATGATAATTCCGAGGATGAACTGCGCGGTTATGAACGGATTGAAGCCGCGAGTGCGTTATTGCCCGGCCTTGCGGAGGAAGAACAGACCATGCTCGCGCGAGCGTTGCTTCGGAAAGGTTATGTGCTCGACGAACTCAAGCGCAGCGAAGAAGCGCTTGCGGTTTATGAGGAAGTCGTGAGCCGCTTTGGCGAGGCCACGGAGCTGCCGCTGCGCGAGCAAGTGGCAAGGGCATTGGTGAATAAAGGCTTCAGACTCGGCGGCCTCGACCGCAGCGAAGAAGCGCTTGCGGTTTATGAGGAAGTGCTGCGCCGCTTTGACGAGGCCACCGAACTGCCGCTGCGCGAGCAAGTGGCAAAGGCGTTGAGGAATAAAGGCTTCAGACTCGGCGCGCTCAACCGCAGCGAGGAAGAGATTGCGGCTTATGAGGAAGTGCTGCGCCGCTTTGGCGAGGCCACGGAACCGCCGCTGCGTGAGCAAGTGGCAAAGGCATTGGTGAATAAAGGCTACAGGCTCGGCGCGCTCAACCGCAGCGAAGAAGAGATTGCAGTTTATGACGAAGTGCTGCGCCGCTTTGGCGAGGCCACAGAATTGCCGCTGCGTGAGCAAGTGGCAAGGGCTTTGGTGAATAAAGGCGTCAGACTCGGCGCGCTCAACCGCAGCGAAGAAGCGCTTGCGGTTTATGACGAAGTGCTGCGCCGCTTTGGCGAAGCCACCGAACTGCCGCTGCGTGAGCAAGTGACAATGGCATTGGTGAATAAAGGCATCACACTCGGCGGCCTCAACCGCAGCGAAGAAGAGCTTGCGGTTTATGACGAAGTGCTGCGCCGGTTTGGCGAGGCCCCAGAGCTTTCGCTGCGTGAGCGAGTGGCAAAGGCATTGTTCAATAAAGGCATCACACTCGGCGGCCTCGACCGCAGCGAAGAAGCGCTTGCGGTTTATGACGAAGTGCTGCGCCGCTTTGGCGAGGCCACCGAGCTGCCGCTGCGCGAGCAAGTGGCAAGCGCGCTCAATGGCATTGGTTTCCACCTCTTCTCTCAAGCTAAACAAATGTGGGCAAATGGCGAAGAGGAGAATGCGAAGAAACACCTGCTCTTGGCAGAGGAAAAAATTATAGCCGCACTCGAACGCGACCCCAATGAGGCTTCCGTTTTAGGCAATCACGGGTATATCAAATTTCTTTTGGGAGAAAAAGAACAAGCGCGCGCGTTGCTCACCCAAGCTATTGCCCTCGGCGGCGAAAAAGTGCGTGAGGGTGAATTGGACGATGCGAATATTCACCCCTTGCCGCAAGACGAAGAGTTCCGCGCGCTCTTGTTGTCCATAGGGCAAAAGTGAAGTCGGACTTGCGCATGGAGACTTCGGAGAACCCCAAAGCCCTTTCGCGCAAGTCC
The DNA here is from genome assembly GCA_964395375.1 of uncultured Cytophagia bacterium. Lineage (GTDB taxonomy): Bacteria > Zhuqueibacterota > Zhuqueibacteria > Zhuqueibacterales > Zhuqueibacteraceae > JABWAN01. The sequence goes on along the minus strand of CAYNDW010000157.1, from coordinate 5,731 downwards.
GACTTCGCCCGCGATTTTATTTTTTGGGCCACGGAAACGGAACCGGACGCTGAAAAATTCCGTGTGCTGTTCCGTTTCCGTGTCCCCCAGGTTTGGCTGCAACTCGTCATGTTGATTTTGAGGAGAAAACATGTCCGAAGAACCCCAATCCGAATTGATCATCTATCAAACCGCTGAGGGCGACACTCGTTTGCAGGTGCGAATGGAGCGCGAGACCGTTTGGCTGTCGCAGAACCAAATGGCCGAGCTGTTTCAAACCACGAAGCAAAACGTGAGTCTGCACATCAAAAATATCTTTTCTGAGGGCGAGCTGCGCGAGGATTCAGTTGTCAAGGATTACTTGACAACTGCCGGCGACGGAAAAAACTACCTCACGCGACACTTCAACCTCGACGTCATCATCTCCGTGGGCTACCGCGTGAAGTCGCATCGCGGCACACAATTCCGTATTTGGGCCACGCAGCGCTTGCGCGAGTACATTGTAAAAGGCTTCGCACTCGATGACGAACGGCTGAAGCAAGTGGGCGGCGGCAATTATTTCGACGAGCTGCTCGCGCGTATTCGCGACATCCGCTCCTCGGAGAAAATCTTCTGGCGCAAGGTGCTCGACATCTACGCGACGAGCATCGGAATTTCAGAAGTATCATCAACAACAATTGTCGCAGCCCAGCGCAGTGGAAAAGCATTTCGAAGAGGCCGTGGCAAAGGTCAAACAGTTGCAGCCGAGCAAATCCCCCAAGCGTCATCGCGGCTAAAATAACAACTCAGAGTTCAAAATAGGCGACACTGCGTCTCGCAATTGCTGTCATTCAGGAGGAATCTTTTTAAGCACTCGACAGCATCTCCAGCACGTAAAAAGATTCTTTCAGAATGACATGCGAGGAGGGGAAGGTGTAACCTAAATTTCGCTCGGAGTAATAAGGAGCACGATCCTATGTTCAAACGAAGGCTTGCGCAATTCTTTGCGAGCATGGTTTTGCTTTTTTCACATCAAGCCAACGCGCAACAAGTTTTGATTGTCGCCGACGCCTCGCGCAAAACGCCCATCGAGGGCGCGCGGTTGTATGTCAAAGGCAGCGGCTATGCGTTGCGCTCGGACGTGAATGGCCGCGTGGAGATTCCGGCGGAGTATCGCAAGGCCACGTTGCAGGTGCGGGCGAAGAATTATCGCAGCAAAGAAGTGCGGCTGCCGCTCAAAAACGCCGCGGCGATATTGCTGGAATACGACGCTGCGCTCGTCAATCTCGAGGAACGCAAGCTGAAGTTCACCCGCGCGGATACGTTGCGCGGCAGCTATGGCCCGTATCGCGCGAACAACGATGTGCTCTTTTACGATCTCAACGTGCGGCTCGACATTGCGAAGAAATATGTTTCCGGCTCCAATCTTATTCGCTTCAAAATGCTGCAAGACGGCGCGCGCATTCAAATCGATCTGTTCGACAACATGCAGGTCGATAGTATTTTATTTGCAGGAAAGAAGCTCGGCTTCAAACGCGAGTTCAATGCGGTGTTCGTCGACTTTCCCGAAACGCTGCAAGCCGGCAAAATTTATGAAGTCGCGTTTCATTATTCCGGGCATCCGTTGGAGACCGGGCGCTTCGGCGGTATTGCGTTCAAACAGGACTCGCTCGGCCATCCGTGGATTTACACCGCGTGTCAAGGCACCGGCGCGAGCCTGTGGTGGCCGAACAAAGATCAGCAACCCGATGAAGTGGATAGCATGAACATCCGCATTGCCGTGCCTTCGAACCTGTCCGCAATTTCCAATGGCCGTTTTCAAAACAAGATCGAGCTTGGCGACGGCGACACGCGCTGGGATTGGAAAGTGCATTATCCCATCAACAACTACAGTGTGGCGTTGAACATCGCGCAGT
>CAYNDW010000157.1:0-3847 GCA_964395375.1 uncultured Cytophagia bacterium | reverse complement strand
ACACGCAATTCTCAGAAACGCTCGACGATTTGACGCTGGACTATTACGTGTTGCCTTATCATCTCGCCGCGGCCAAGCAGCAATTTAGCCAAGCCAAGCCGATGAACGCGTGCTTCCAAAAATATTTCGGGCCGTATCCGTTCATGAAAGACGGCTACAAGCTCATCGAGGTGCCGTACTCCGGCATGGAGCATCAAAGCGCGGTGAGTTACGGCAATCTCTTCAAGAACGGCTATCTTGGCCGCGATTGGACGGGCGTTGGGGTGAGCACGAAATTCGATTTCATCATCATTCACGAAAGCGGCCACGAATGGTTCGGCAATAGCGTGACCGCGAACGACGTGTCCGATGCGTGGATTCAAGAAGGCTGGTGTACGTATACGGAGGGCGTGTATGTGGAGTGCATGTTTGGCGCGGAAGACGCGCTCAAATACTTCAATGGCTATAAGAGCAAAGTGGCGAACAAAGAGCCGATCATCGGGCCGACCGCGGTGAATAACTGGCCCACGCAGGATCAATACTTCAAGGGCGCGCTGTTCTTGCACACGCTGCGCAATGTGGTTGCCGACGACGCGAAGTGGTGGGCGATGCTGCGCGCGTATGCGGAGCGGTTCAAATACAAAAACATTTACACCACGGACGTGATCAACTTCTTCAACGCCTATTTCAAACGCGATTTCAGTCCGCTGTTCGAGCAATATCTTTATCACGCGAGTTTGCCGAAGCTGCAAGTGAAGTTTGAGAAGGATAAGGTTTCGTATCGCTGGCAGGCGGAGGTGGAGGATTTCAACATGCCGATCAAAGTGCGCGGCAACGGCGAGACGCGCTTCATTCAACCCACCACGCAATGGCAAACGGAAAAGCGCGACGGGGTGACGAAAACGAATTGGCAAGCGGCGGCAGACTTGTTTTACGTGGAGGTGGAAGAGTAGCCTCCCTCCAGTGAGAGCCGACCTCGGATTTTCAGACACACGGAAAACTGAAGCCCTTCGTGCAGCACACGGAACAAAAACGCACGCAGAAAAAGCTTCCGGCTTTTCAGCGTGAGCTTTTGATCCGTGTGTGCCCTCAAAGACTTTCAGAATTTTATTCTGAGTTTGTTTCTCTATTTCGCCTACCCCAAAACCCAATTCTGAAAACGATGGATGCCCGATTCAAGCGCTCGGGCATGACGCGGAAGAGCGGTTTGGGGATAAGCATTACGGCTTGAGCTTTTGCTGCGCAAATACAAAAGCCAGCTCCGTCTCTCCCAAAGGCAGCACGAGTTTGATATAAGGCGCGTGCCTGCCTTCGACCACGGGAAAATGTACCAACCCTTCAAGCGCTTGGCGCGGTGCAAGTGTGGTTTTGCGTAGGGCCTGCGTTTCCCAATACGCCCGCTCTTGGCGCAAACGTGCAAGCTCGGTTTCATGCAGCAATTCGCGCCGGCAACGCGCTTCGGCCGCATCCTGTTGCTCGCGTTCTTCTTGCGCGATTTCTTCTTCGGATTTCTTTTTAGTGATCGTGGCCAGATCCGCGATCACCTTGATGACGGCGCCCGTCAGGTCCAACACAATAGCCGTGGTGCGGCCGGCGTCTTTTCGCGCCAGTTCTTGGTCGATTCGCAGCAGCGAGCTTTCCGAATCAACCGCGAACTTGTTGAAAGCTCCGCGCGCACCGTTGTTCGCTTGCGGCGCGTCCAGCGGGGAATGATAAAACTTTTGCGGCACCACGTCAAACGCTCGTATGGAGTTGTTGCGTATCCAAATTTCAAAGATCAAGTCACGGCCGGCGTAGCGCACAAAAGCAACTTCGGCTTCGACGCCGTTGTGCTCGGCGAAAACCAATTCTTGGCCTTGCAACCAGCGCGTTTCCTCTGCAACGGGCCGCAAGCGATAGATCGGCATCGGCGAGCAAGAGAGCGCCGCATAGGCCGTGAGGATCAGCCCGATTCCACATTTTGTTTTCATCTTTGCCTCGCTAACTCTGCTTCAACGGATTCCATCGTGCTGAGACAAACCCCATGCCGTTCGCCGTAAATAGAACACGCGCGGCGCGCGAGCAAATTCGCCGGGGTAATCAACCTTTTCTCTGTAATCGAACTCTTTGCAGCAGGCCGCTGGGTTAAATTTTTACACACCTGCGTTTGCGATGCACAGCCGGTCATCCTTTCGCATGGTGAAAAATCTCATGGCTGAAGAGGCAACGTTTAGAAATGCGGCGCGAGTCTAGGAACACGCACCACGCGAAGCTTATAACCGGGCGCAAGCATTTTGCCCGCGCTCCAAGCGGACGCGCATCCATACGTAGCCAAAGCCTCGCGTTGCCGGAAAGATTCGGCTTGACATTATCCCCTCGTTTCCTATATTCTCCCCGGCAAAATTTAAAGCATCGTGGCGCGCATCCTTTGCTGTTGGACCAGAGGCTTCCTTACGAAAACTTGGCTTGGATGATGTCGGAGAGTCGTGCGGTCCTCGCATTGCTTCAAAAGCTTTCAGTTTTTTTCCCACCTACTGCCGGCTCGCTCGGCGGCACAAATAATTTATATCCTGTTTAGTCAAACTCTGATTTTCACGCGACCCTTTGCAGCGGCAGCAAAGGTTTTGGCATTTGCATTTAACCGGAACGAAGACATTAAAAACGATGCTGCGGAAGGAGGTGAGTCGGCAAACACGTGACGAAAAGATCGCGATTTTTTTCGTGATCACGGCGGTAGATTTTGCAGCCGCGCTTGCTATGCGGGTCGCGGTTGCGTCAAATTTTGTGGTTGAACATGCTGTAGAACATCACTAGCGCGAATGGAGAAAAGTTATGAGAAAACTTCTCACAACAAGTGTGGCATTAACCTGCTTGGCCCTCATCACGGCGCCTTCGGTTGAAGCCAAAGAGGTTGGCAAAAAAAACGCAACAAAGTGGGCCGGGGCCGTTTCTTTTTTTACGGCGAAGTCGGACAAGCTCGTGCAACGCACGGATGAAGGCTTGCGGCTTCCGAGTCAAAGCCAAAAGGGCGTGACCAACGTTACGGCCGACGCTGTGGTGTATTCAGAAAATTTTGACGGCGCGACCAACACCGCGCAGTTTGTCGATTTGTGGAATCTCCCCAACACGTGGAGCGTGACCACTACCGGCGCGTTCGCAGGCAAATCCTATTATGCCGGCGATGAAGCTCTCGGCGGCTATGATGACGGTGACGTGCGCAGCTTGACCTCTCCGGCAATCGCTTTGCCCGCTGGCGGCAGCCCGACGTTGACCTTCATGCACAATTACAGCGTTGAAGCGCCGGGTGGCGAGCCTGCCGGTTTCAATGGCTGGGATTTGGTTACGGTGCGCGTTTCCACCGACGGCCAAACTTTCAATGTGGTCACGCCGAGCAGCGGCCCGGCATACAATGTTTCAAGTTCGTTTGGCGCGGCGTTCCGTTATGGTTTGAACGTGGCCGGTTGGGGCGGCGCTTCCGGCGGTTACGTTTCAACCTCGGTTAACCTGGCAAGCTTTGCGGGCCAAACCGTTTGGGTTCGCTTTGAATTGGCCGCGGATCGCGCGTTTTCCACGGGCGATGATGCGACGCTTTTTGGTTGGCGTGTAGACAATGTTGTGGTGGCCGATGGCGCAACGACGATCTTTTCTGATGATGCAGGAGACACTGGCTCGGCACAGTTTGTTGCAGGCGGTCCGGGCAGCTTGACCTCTTGGGCCGTGACGAGCGCCGCTGCGGCAAGCGCGCCGAATAGCGCGGGTTTTCGCGATCCCGCTTCGGGCAATTATAATCACACGAGCCTCGGTGGAATTTTAACGCCGAATCTCGCCATTAACAATCTTCCGGGCGACACCGGCAGATTGATCGCGAGCCTCGGTGTGCAAGGAACGT
>CAYNDW010000156.1:0-10683 GCA_964395375.1 uncultured Cytophagia bacterium | reverse complement strand
CGCTCGCGCCTTTGAATTTGAAACGCTAACCTGGCCATTCCACGCGCAGGACGGCGTTGTGTACTGCGGCATCTTTGACGACCATACTATCCAACATCGCTTGCAGCTTCTGCGCGAGCTGCTCATGTTTGGAGTCGTCGGGCTGGGTAGGATTGTCGTTCCGGCAACCGAGGACGAGCATCGCGCCGAGGGCAAACAATGCTGTGGCGAACCGCGTGATCTTCTTTCGCATAAAATTCTCCTGTGTGAGTAGATGAAAAATGTTTTGCAGCGTCATACGGTGGATGAACGAAGATTGAATTGTGTTCACCAGAGCGTTTGACTGCGAGCATTTACTCGTTTGTTGCTGCGAAGTTTTGGGTTTTGATCGGCGCGAATTGCGAGCTTATCGGCTCTGAAGATTTTGAGGAACAAATGGGAGGTAGAAATATGAAACCCCTCGCGAGCTTTTGCTTTTTGAAATCCGCGAAGCGCTTTCAGTCAGCTCGATCAACTAGCCCGCGGTAAACCAGCGAGGAAGAAGAAGGAAGAACGAACAGCGCCAAGACAAAAAAGATTAGCGTGCGGGGGAATTTACGCCGTGCTGCTTTTGAAATTGGGAGGGCGACATGCCGGTGAGCTTTTTGAAGAGCGTGGAAAACGCGGAGACGGAATTGAAGCCGACGGCGTAGGCGATTTCCGAGATGTTGATTTGCGCCGCTGCGGGCGAGAGCAATCTGCGTTTGGCTTCTTCCATGCGAAGATTGCCGATATAGTTGAAGAAGCTTTGCTGCAAACGCGCATTGAGCACTTGCGAAAGATGATGCGGCGAGGCATTCAACCGCTTTGCCAGCTTGGGCAGGCTCAACGCGCTGTCGGCGAAAAGTTTTTCTTTGGCCATCACTTCTTGCAGCTTGTGGAAAAGCTCCAGAGCTGCTTCTTCGGTTAAAGCGGATTTCGCATACTTTCTTTCAACTTTTGCAACGAGCACCGGCATGGCCATGCCCGATTGGCGCAAGCCGTAATAACTCAGACTGCACAAAATAACGGTGAGCAGCAGCGGCGTGTAGCGACTATTCGCCAGGTCCAGCGCTAAGATATCCAAAACCGCGGAGAAAGTTTGCACCGCAAGAAAGGCGATGAGCAAATTTCTCAGCCAGCGCCAAGCCAAAACGTCGTTGCGCCGCGCAGACAGCATGAGCTTGCGCAAGCTCACGAGCAAGTATGCGAAGAGGCTGAGATCGAGCAGCCCAAGCAAGATGAAATCCACTGCGCCTTTTTGAGCGGGATGGGCCCGGGCTTCCAAATAAAAAGCGATTTTCTTTTCCGGACTGACAAAAAGATTTGCTAGCCATAACAATATTAAGAGCGCGGCGGGCAAAAAGTGCAGCATGGTTTTGCCGCGCCATGCGAACCTCTCGCCGAGCGCGGCGCGAACATAGAAATAAAAAAACGGCCCCATGCTAAAGACCGCGGCGTTTTCGAAAGTCAGGAGAAAAGGAAAGCGGAGGATATAGCCCGTTTCCAATAGCACCGCCATGATGATGTATGCCGCTTGCGCGCCGAGCAGCAAGGCGAAACAACAATTCGCAACGCGTTGTCCATGCTTTGTGGCGAATAACGCCGCGGCCACGAGCAACGCCTGGCTCGCGCCGATGAGATTGATCACGGCGATTGCGTTAAGTGCGGGCTGAAAGTTTTCTGCGGGCATCAGAGCGCTCCAAACATGATTGCGGGTTTTAAATTAAGCAAAGAGCGGCACTCTTGCAAGGGTAGGCTCGGGCGGGATACGGCAAAAAAAACACAGCATTGCGCAAAAGGCAATGGCGGTTTGAGGAAGGAAACCGGCACGAACAAAAAGGGCGCAGCCCATTGCGCTGCGCCCTGCTTATATGAAGCAATTCCTGCGAAGCTAATTCGAGGCGTTCAGCGCGATGATCTTTTTCGCTTCGGGATAGGCGAGCGCGCGTTCGATGCTGTTGGTGTTGAATTTTGCGATCTCTTCGGCTAATTGGCGCGCGTATTTTTTATCGCCGCCTTTCATGTGCGCGCGCGCGAGCAGCACTTTGTGAAACGGGTCCGCGAGATTGCTCTGCTCCAAATGCTCGATGGCCGCTTTATAGTCGCCGCTTTCGAGCTTGATATAACCCGCGAGATAATGATAAGCCGGCCAATATTGCTCGCCCTCTTTGCCGCCGGTTTCAATCATCTTTTTTACGTCCTCTGCAATCTTCCACGCCTCTTCGTGTTTGCCAATTTTGGCGAGCGTGCGCGCGCGGCCATGATGCATGCGGCCCAACCACACGATCTTTTGAATGCTATCGACCTGCGTGTTGGTCGTAGGCGGCACGGATTTGTAACCGATTTCGTAGCAGCGCAGCGCTTCCTCGGTGCGGCCAAATTCCAAATTGATGTGCGCTTTGTGATTCCAAATCCACACCGGCGGAAAACCCTGCGCCGCGCCGTTGCGATTGTAGCGCTCCATATATTCGCTCAACGTCTTCAAAGCGGGATCGGGCTTGCCTTCATAAAGGTCGGCCCAAATCTGTCCGAAAAACGGCCCAAACGGCGAAGCGTCGGGATCGACTTTGGCGACGACTTGCTTGTAATGCGTGCGCGCCTTGTCGTATTGCTCCAACATTAGATAGCAGTCGCCGATGAAGCTCCACGCGCGCGGCAAACTGGGATCGATTTTATTCGCCGCTTCAAACGAAGCAATGGCGGCTTTGAAATCGCCCTTGCGGCGCTGCACGTTCCCGAGCATCATGTAAACCATGCGATCCTCGGGCAACATTTTGCTCAGTTCTTGAAAAGCTTCGAGCGCTTTATCGTCGTTGTTCCCGTAAAAATGCGTCATTCCTTGCAGATAAAGCTGCTCCCCTTTGGAAGCCTGCGGCGCGAGCGCGGCGAATTTATCGAGATGTTTTTGGCGCTGCGGCGGGCCGAGCGTCGCCGCCATTGCCATATGCCCCATCGCAAAATTGGAATCCGCGGCAAAAGTTTTCTGCGCGGCAGCAGTAAACGCCGGAAACTGGAACGACTCCAGCGCGTTAATCGCCAAGACGAAATTTTCTTTTGCCGCGGGGGAGTTTGTTGTGAGTGTCAACTTTTTTTGGGCGAAGCTGGATGAAACCATGATCAATATGGTTATAGCCAGGCCGCGCGCCACGGTGTTGACGAAACTTTTACGGTCAGACATGTTGGTCTCCTCGTGTTCGTTCGCTGTTTCATGAATTGTATAAACCGCGTGTTGAAAAAATCTCTACACACGACGCGAGGGAAGGGACATCATGCCCGAAAAAACGTTGCAAAAATTCACGCCTAATTTTCATTTGAACATTCCTCCCGCCCGCATTGTCCCTATCACAGTTTAACTTTACGATCAACTTTTAAAAAGGAGACAGGTGCCATGCAGCCGTTTCGCCTTTCATGCACAAGAAGCGCGTGGGCAAGCTTCGCGCTCGTGTTGATGTTCTGCCTGCCCTTGCGCGCGCAGGAGTTTCCACTCTTTGGCGCGCTCAAGCCCGGACCACATGCCGTGGGCTTTAAGACCGAACTTACGTTCGATTATTCGCGCACGTTCAACACGCCCAAGTACAACTACGAGGGCGAATTTCAAAAAGGTGAGCGCGCGCGGGACATGGCCATTGCGGTTTGGTTTCCCGCCGCAAAACCGAACAAGCCGGCTTACATGCGCTTCGAAGAATATTTTTTCCCTCCCACCGGCGAAATTTCCGAGCAGCAAAAAGCCGCAGCGCGGCAGGGCTTGCAGAACTCGCCGATGGGGCAAAACGTCGCGCCAGAAAAGTTCGGTCAAATTCTGAACACGCTCACGGCGGTGGTGAAAAATGCGACGCCGCAAACCGGCGCGTTTCCGATGCTCGTGCTGGCCCAAGGCTTCGGGCTTCCTGCCAATTCGCATGCGGCGATGTGCGAGTATCTTGCGAGCCACGGCTATATCGTGGCGAGTTGCCCTTCGCGCGGCGCGGCGGGAAATCAAATGACGTTCGATCTTGTCGGCGTTGAAACGCAGGCGCGCGACCTGGAGTTCATCATCGGCTTCTTGCGCAATTTCCCCAATGTGGATAAAGACAAACTCGGTGTGATGGGCTTCAGCTTCGGCGGTCTGCCCGCGGCAACGCTGGCGATGCGCAACACCGAAGTCGATGCGTGCCTCAGTCTTGACAGCGCTATCGGCAACAATGGAGGCTACGCTTTGCTTTTTCGCTCGCCGTTCTTTAAACCGGCGGCCGTGCGCGCGGCCTTCATGCACATGACGCCCATGGCCGTCGACGCCACTGCGCCAAACGCGCCCGTTGCCGACCGCAATTTTTATCGCGCGCTAAAATTTTCCGGCAAATACTGGCTCGCGCTGCAAGGCCAGCGGCACTTCGATTTCACTACGATTGGCGCGGTCGCGAGCATTGCGCCGGAGTATGCTTCTTTCGCCGGGCCGAAACAAGGCAACACCATGCTCGGCCACGAAACCGTTTGCCGTTATGCGCTGCACTTCTTCAATGCTCACGTCAAACGCGAGCAAACCGCATTGAGCTTTTTGCAAAAAAGCCCGGAAGAAAACGGCTTACCGTCAGGTTTCGCGACCATCGAATCTCAAACCGGAAAGAAAGCGCCGCCCACGGAAAATGAAATTGCCAATATCATAACGACCGGCGGCTTCGAAGAAGTGGCCGAGCTTTATCGCAAAATGCAAAAAGAAGATCCCGAAGTCGTGCTCTTCGAAGAGAACATGATGAACATTCTCGGGTATCAATTGCTGCAATCGCAACGTTTGGAAGACGCCCTCGACGTGTTTCGGTTGAACATCGAGGCGTACCCCGATTCGTGGAATACGTATGACAGCTTGGGCGAAGCTTACGGCGTGCAGGGCGACGTTCCGAAGGCGATTGAGTTTTACAGCACAGCTTTGGAGATGAATCCCGGGGATCAACGCATCGAGCAGATTTTGGTTGATCTCAAAAAGCGTTCAAAGTGAAAACGAGCGTTCGTAGTGATGCCTTCAGGCATTTTAAGTTCATGGGCATTTTACGCCTGAAGGCGTTACTACGAGCGCATCACATCGGCATCTAACCTCACGAGGCTCACATGAACAAAATTAAAAACGTGCTCGCGGCTGCCGGCCTATTTTGCAGCGTCGTTGTTCTCTTTGCGTTCACAAACTCGAATGCACCTGCTGCAAAAAATGATTGGCCGCAATGGCGCGGCCCGAATCGCGACGGCCGTTCGAGCGAAACCGGCATTTTGAAAACGTGGCCCGCGGAAGGCCCGAAAGTATTGTGGCGCGTGCCGCTCGCAAGCGGGTTCTCGGCCATCGCCGTGGCGAACGGCAAAGCTTATACGATGTTCTCCGATGACGTTGACGAACACGTGTTGTGCGTGGACGCGAACACCGGCAAAGAAATTTGGCGTTTCAAATCCGACCGCAATTATGTTGAACGGCAAGGCGGCGACGGTCCGCGCGGCACGCCGCAGGTTGACGGCAAGCTGGTTTATACGATCGGCGCATACGGCAAGCTTTTCGCGCTCAATGCCGACAACGGCAAGAAAGTTTGGGAGCACGATCTGCAAAAAGAATATGAAGGCAAAATGCCGATTTGGGGTATCTCCACCACGCCGATGATCGAAGGCGACATGCTGCTCGTGGACGTGGGCGGCAAGAACGGTTTCGCGCTGATGGCTTTTGATAAGAACAACGGCAAAGTGCTGTGGAATTCGCACACGGATCAACCGGGTTACTCCGCGCCGATTGCGGCCACCGTGGGCGGCGTGCGGCAAATTCTTTTCTTCACCGGCGGAAACCTTGTTGCGGTTTCGCCGAAAGAGGGCAAAGTGCTTTGGACGCAACCATGGCAAACGCAATTCTTCGTGAATGCGGCCACGCCGATTCTCATTCCCGACAACAAAGTATTTATTTCTTCCGGCTATGATCAAGGCGCGGGTTTGTTTGAAATGCAAGCGGCGAACGGCAGAGTCACGGCGCAGCCGGTGTGGTTGAATAAGAACATGCGCAATCATATGGCCACGAGCGTTTATCACGAAGGCCATCTTTACGGTTTTGATGAAGCAAATTTCAAATGTATCGACGTGGCGACCGGCGAGGACAAATGGAAAACGCGCGGCCTCGGCAAAGGCACGCTCATGTATGCCGACGGCCATTTCCTCGTACTGAGCGAGCGCGGCAAGCTCTTGCTCGTCGAGGCCACGCCCACAGCCTATGTTGAAAAAACGAGCGCGCAAGTTTTGCGAGGTAAGTGCTGGACCATGCCCTCGCTCGCCAACGGCAAACTTTACTTGCGAAATGAAAAAGAAATGGTATGTTTAGATCTCAAGGGCGGAATTTAAAATCCCATTGATTTGCGTTTCCCCTCGCACTGTCATTCCGAAGGAATCCTTTTGCGCACTGGGAAGATCGTTGTTGGGAATCGTACCAAGCGCTTAAAAAGATTCCTCCTGAATGACAGCACGGGGTTGTAAGTAAATTGCACATGAGTTTTCATGAACCGCGAAGCCCTCATTCAATTCTGCCGTAAACTTCCGCACGCCACCGAAGACGTTAAATGGGGCAGCAATCACGTCTTCTCCATCGGCGGAAAAATGTTCGCCGTATTTGATCTAAACGACGACGTTTCCGTCTCGTTTAAAGCCGCGCCTGCAACTTTTGATCTTCTCACAACGAAATCGAGCGCTTGAAAGGCTCACGAGCGCGCCAATTTCTTGTTCGCCTCGTGCATGCTATTCGCAAAAGCGTTTGGTTAAATAAAAAGCAAGGAAGGACGTTCATGAAAACACGGATATGGCTTTATTGCGGTTTGCTCCTCATGAGCACCGCGTTTGGCAATGCCTTCGCACAGCAAAGAAAGAAGCCGACACCGCCCAAACCTGTTGAAGCGGCGCCGGTGTATGATTGGCCGCAATGGCGCGGCCCGAAGCGCGACGGCATTTCGAGCGAGACCGGCTTGCTCAAAACGTGGCCCGCGACCGGCCCGAAAGTCGTGTGGCGCAGCGGCTCCGGCGAAGGCTATTCCGGCATCGTGATTTCGCAGGGGCGCGGCTTCACCAGTTTCGGCGCGGGCAATGATGAAGTCGTGATCGCGTTCGAGCCCAACACGGGCAAGGAACTTTGGCGCGTGCGCATCGATGAAAAGTTCGAGAACAATCAAGGCAACGGCCCGCGCACCACGCCCACGATTGACGGCGAGAAACTTTTCACCTTGAGCGCGCAAGGCCGACTCGTTGCGCTCAATGTCAAAGACGGCAAAAAAAATTGGGAGTATGATCTGCGCGCGGCGTTCGGCGCGCGCGTGCCGCAATGGGGCGTGTCCACTGAGCCGCTGGTGGAAGGCAACATGCTCATCCTCGACGTCGGCGGCAAGTCCGGCCATTCCGTGATGGCATTCAACAAAGCGAATGGCGCCGTGATTTGGAAATCCGAAACCGACGTGCCCGGCTATTCCGCGCCGATTGCGATCACCTTCAACGGCGCGCGCAAGATTCTCGCGTTTACGGGCACGGCGCTCGTCGGGCTTGCGGCGAGCGACGGCAAAGCGCAATGGCGCTACACGTGGGAAACCGAGTACGACGTGAATGCCGCCACGCCCATCTTCATCGCGCCCGATAAAGTTTTCATCGCTTCCAACTATGGCAAAGGCAGCGCGCTCCTGCAAATGCAAACCAACAACGGCGGGGCGAGCGTGCGCGAAGTGTGGAAAGGCCGGGAGATGAAGAATCATTTTTCGTCCTCGGTGCTTTATCAAAATCATCTCTACGGTTTTGACGATGCGTTTCTCACCTGTCTTGACGTTGTCACCGGCAAACCGAAATGGCAACAGCGCGGTTTCAAGAAAGGCTCGCTGCTCTTGGCCGACGGCCATCTCATCGTGCTCGGCGAGAGCGGCAATCTCGCATTGGTCGAAGCTTCGCCCGCGGCTTATCAAGAAAAAGCGAGCGTGCAAATTTTAAATGGAAGATGTTGGACCATGCCCACGCTCGCCAACGGCAAGCTCTATCTGCGCAATCAAAGCGAGATGCTGTGTTTGGATGCGAATGGAAAAAACTAGCGCGAGGGAAGATTGGAGCGGTAGAGTTTTGAGGTTTGGATTGCTGGATTGAGGGGGCGCTGGATTGATGGAGTGATGGATTGCGCGCGCTCCTCGTGATGTCATTCAGAAGGAATCCTTTTGAGCACTGGCATCGCTCTCTAGCGCTGAAAAAGATTCCTCCTGAATGACACCACAACGAGAAGGTTTCCTCGATGATATCTGAACACCAATAACACTATAACCATCCACCTCAACGGGAGCAGTTTCAAATTATGAAAAAAAGTCTTTTGCTTTTATTCGCAATCGCTGCTGCAACCTCCGTAATCGCCCAAGAGCGCGAGCCGGAGAAAAGCTATACTGCGCGCGACACCGTGCATGTGTTCGCGGAGCGCGATATGCGCGTTCCGACCACGAGCACGACCGCGGCGAAGATCGCACTGCCGCTGCGTTTGACGCCCGCGAGCGTGGGCGTCGTGCATCGCGCGCTGTTTGAGAATCAAGAAGCCGTGGTCATGGGCGACGCGCTGCGCAACGTGAGCGGCGTCAATTCGCAAACCGGCTTTGGCGTGTTTGACTACTTCAGCATTCGCGGCTTTGAATCCATCTCGAACGGACTCGTGCTCACCAACGGCGCGCCTGAACCGGAAGTCACGTTTTATAATTTGTACAACGTCGAGCGCGTGGAAGTGCTCAAAGGCCCGAGCGCGTTTTTGTACGGCGGCAATCCGCTTTCGGGCACGATCAATCTCGTGCGCAAAGGGCCGGAGTTTGAAAACTTTCTCTTCGCCGCGAGCGGCTACGGCAAATTCAAATCGTATCGCAGCACAGTCGATCTCAGCCTTGCGAATCGTGCTTCGGGCGTGGCGTTTCGCCTCAACGGTCTCTGGCAAGATTCCAAAAGCTTTCGCGCGGGCAAAGAAAACTCGAACGTGAGCCTCAATCCCGCGTTGCTCTGGCAGCCCAACGAGCGCGTGTCGCTTGAGTTGAATTACGAGCGCATCGACAGCGAGTATCATTCCGATGCGGGCTTGCCGATCTTCAACGGCGAGGTCGTAAACGTGCCGCGCACGCGCTCGTATCAATCGCCGTTTGATATTTCCGAGCAACTGCTTTCACGCGGGCGCGTCGATCTAAATTATCTCGCCGGCAAAAATTTTACGTTACGCAATAAATTCTATTACACGGATCTAGATTGGCAGAGCAACGGCACGCTGTTTAATTTCGCTTTCCCGAATGCCGCCAACTCGCTTGATCTTTATCGCACGCTCACGCTTTTGGATGACCGCCAAAAGTTGTTCGGCAATCAGCTCGAAGGGCTGTTCGATTTTCACACCGGCGCCGTTGCGCATAAGTTGGTCACCGGTTTTGAATACACGCGGCTCGCGGATGATTTCACTTTCGACGTGGCCTTTTTGCCGACCATTGACGTCTTCAACCCGCAAGAGTTTGCGCGACCCGGCCAATTCGATCCGCGCCAAGCTTTGATCCCCGGACAATCGCTGGTTGCCGAGGCGCGCCACACCGTGCTCGCGCCGTACTTCGTCGATCAACTCACGCTCTCCAAACAATTTTATCTTCTGCTCGGCGGCCGCTTTGATAAGATCGCTTATGAAGAACAGAACACGAAGACCGAGCGCACGTATGAAAAATTCAGCCCGATGGCGGGCGTGACGTTCGCGCCGACGAATAATTTTTCGCTCTACGCGAATTACGGCCGCGCGTTCGCGCCGCCCTCGACGCTCGTTATCGGCGAGCGCAAAGCCGAGGCGAGCACGCAATATGAAATCGGTTTTAAGCGCCGCTACTATGACGGCCGCTTGCACACGACGCTGGCGCTTTATGATTTGAAAAAAGAAAACATCGCGATTCCCAACGAGACCGGCGTGCTTCAAGAAAGCGGGGACCAACGCAGTCGCGGCGTGGAAGCCGAAGTTGTGGTGCAGGCTTCGCGCGATTGGCAGGTGTTCATGAACTATGCTTACAATGACGCGGAGCTTACGAGCTTCCGCGAGTTTGTGCAGACTTTCACCGGACCGATTATCGCAGATCGCTCCGGCAATACGCCCGCCTTCGCACCCAAGCATCTGATGAATCTGTGGACGAACAAGGAGTTTGATTTCGGGCTTGGCATTGGACTCGGGGCGCGCTATATTAGTTCGCAATTCATCGCCGAAGACAACGCGTTTGCGATCGACAACGTGCTCACGCTCGACGCTCTGCTCTATTACGATTTCGGGCCGTGCCGCGTGAACGTGAATTTCAAAAATCTCACGGACCGCGAATATTTCACGCGCGGCTTCGGCTCCACTTCGGTGATTCCCGCGAACCCGTTCGCAGTGTATGGCGGAATCGAGTTGGCGCTTTAACTCGCCCCTCTTGATGTCATCCTGAAGGAACTTCCTAGCCACTAGCACACTCTCAAGCACGAGGGAAGGTTCTTCCAGAATGACATCTCGTGGAGGCGTCATCGACAAAATAGAAGACTCATGAACGAATACGACGTCATCGTTATCGGCGGCGGGCCGGCTGGCTCGACCGCCGCTGCTTTATTAGCCGAGAAAGGTTATCGCACGCTCCTGTTGGAACGCGAAAAATTTCCGCGTTTCAAGATCGGTGAGTCGCTCATGCCCGGCACGTACTGGACGCT
>CAYNDW010000155.1:0-10732 GCA_964395375.1 uncultured Cytophagia bacterium | reverse complement strand
GGACGACAGTTCCTCGAATTTTTTGACGAGCGAGTTCATTGGCTTTGCGCAGATCGGAGTTAGCATTGCGATTGAGCTGGCAACCGACGACTCGCATTAGTCAAAAGCTTTTCTTTTTCAAAAAAGGAGCAAACCATGGCAATGCCTCGCACCCATTTCGAACAATCCGCCGCAACCGCTTTAAGCACGCCCGAACTTTACTTTTGCCCAAACGGAAATGCGGCGCAGATCATTGGCCGAAAAGATTTCTCCGCAGAAAAACGCGCGAAGATTCGGGCGTTGCACACCTTGAATCCGCGCTGGAATTTTGTGATCCTGCTGCACTTCGCGCTGTGGCTTGCAGCCGCGTGTTTGGCAACGAGCACAAGCATTTTGCTGCTCGAGCTCGCGTGTTATCTCATTGCAGGGTTGGCGCTCGGCACGTTCTCCGTGCTAGCGCACGAGTCGGCGCATCGGCTTTTGACGCGCAATACCGTGCTGGATCGTTTGCTAGGTTTTGGGTGCGGCCTGCCCATTCTTTTTTCCGCGAGCGCCTATCGCGTGGTGCATCCGATCCATCATGCGAAGCTGCGCACGCCGGAAGATCCGGATGATTTCGAAACCACGGCGACGCGCTTCAAGCTGCTGCCGCTGGTTTACATTCTCACCACGCTGTGCGGCGTTTATGTCTATCTTTTTTACATGCCGGTGCAAGGCTTCCGTCGCGGCTCACGCAAGCAGCGTGTTGCAATTCTGCTCGAATGCGTCCTCCTCTTGGCGGCGCACGTTGCGGCATGGATTATTTTCCCCGGCCGCGTCATGCTTGAAGCCTGGCTTCTGCCGCTTTTGGTCGCCGGTCAAATCGCCAACCTCCGCGCGATTGCGGAGCACGGGCTGACCACGAGCGGCAACGAGTTGATCGACAGCAGAACCGTGACCACGCATCCGGCGCTCTCGTTCTTCATGTGCAACATCAATTATCATCTCGAGCATCATCTTTACCCCGGCGTGCCGTGGTACAATTTGCCCAAGCTGCACCTGCTGTTGCAGGAAGATTATCACAAGGCCGGCGCTTCGGTATACAGCTCATATGCTGCATTCGTGTGGGACACGATCAAGGCGCTGCGCGCCGGCGTGGTCTCGGGCACAAGATTAATCCCCAAACATTTGCGCGAGGAGGTTTGTTTATGAAATTTTAGACGTCAGATAAAATCGGATGCCGCATGCCTAAGAGAGCACTTGAAGAGTCCGAGGGTTCTACCTGGATTTTGCATTCGTGATGTCGCCGAGCATGGCTTGATGATGAAGCATCAGGCGGAGGTTGGCGATTGCACTGGAGTTGATCGAATCCGCGACGGGCGCTGGTTTGATCGCGATGCCAATCCACCCATTAGGTGGTGCAAAAAAAATTGCCCAAGAGGCACGCTTGCAACTCCGTTAGGAGTGCGATGTTTATAGTAAAGTATCGCACCAGATTTTCCAAACTCCACTAGGAGTGACATGTTTGATTTTCACCCTGAAGCCCGCGCCAATTCAACAGAATCCACCTGCCACTCCTACGGAGTTCAAGGGCATCCCAGCGCCACACTTTCTATAAACATTTCACTCCTAGCGGAGTTGTGTGTGTGGCGCGCCATTGATTTCGACCGAATGGGTAACCAGCGTGCAAAATTCAGGTTCTACAATTCCCTCCTTGAGGGGTGTTCTTGCGGGCAAAGCTCGGCGCTTAGAAATTATGTTCGGCCTGGCAATGCTTTTCAAAAGTGGGCGTGGTTTCTTCATGAACTTTGCAGACACTCCGCGCCAACCAGTGCAAAATCCAGGTAGAACCAGCGAAAGCGAACTTGCTCGAATGATTCCTTGGCAAAATAATTTCACAAAGCGCTGGTGAGTTTTTCCCCCTCCGCGGAGTCATAGTGGAGGAAGCTTTTTCAGCATAAGCGCTGTGAGTTGGCTTAAAAAGCTTTCTCGAAATGACCCCAAACCTAGGTGTGACCGTGGAATGAAACATACTCGAATGATTCCTTGGCAGAACAATTCATATAACGTTTTTTCATCAAACTCAAACGGAGGCTTTACCATGAAACGAAATGAGCTTTTGAATGTGGTTGTCGTGAGCGTCCTTTTCTTTGCGGCTACAATCCGAGCGCCGCTCTTCGCGCAAGAGCACACGCCGGATCAACACACGCTGCTGCTGTTGCACTTTAACGGAAACCTCAACGGCGCGCAAGGCGAAACGCCCACACAGGCGCAGGGCGTTGCGTATGAGCCGGGCATCTTCGGAGACGGCGCTTATTTCGGGCCGGGCAATCAAGTTTATTTTGCAAGCGCGGGCAATCTCAGCTCCACCGAAGGCTCGCTCGAGTTTTGGATCAAGCCGCGCTGGAACGGCAACGACGGGCAAAATCACGTGGTGTTGCGCTATGGCAACGAAGGCGGCGTGCTGTTCTTCAAAGACGGCGGCAATTACTGGCGCAGCATTTTTAATCGCTACGGTTTTTATAATCCTGAAATCGGCACGGGCCTCTATGTCGGTGGGGAGTGGCAGGCGAACCAATGGCATCACTGCGCGTTTACGTGGAACAGCACGGTGCTCAATCTTTACGTTGACGGCGTGTTGCGCGCGGTGCGGGAAACGAGCTGGGCGTTGAACGTCGTGACCGAAGCTACGTTTCAACTCGGCGCCGAGTTTGACTATTATAACCTTGAGGCCGTGCTCGATGAAATGCGCATCAGCGATATCGAGCGCTCGGCGCAAGAAATTGAATCCAGTTTCTTGGCCGGGTTGATGATTTCAAATTTGCAGATTCAACCCAATCCGATCATCTTGTCCGTCGCGGAGGAAACAACGCCGACGTTGACCGCGACCACCAATTTCGGAGCGCGCAACATTGCGCCCGAAGCCGCAGAATGGCGCAGTTCAAAACCCTCCGTCGCACGCGTGGATCGGAGCGGCAAGATTACGGCGCTCGCGCCGGGATATGCGAAGATATTTGCCCGTTTCAACGGCGCGCGGGCGCATGCGGTGATTCTGGTCAAGCCGCAGAGGCTCACGCAGCGCAATACCAATACCGATACGCCAAACTTAAATAGCCTCGATTCTTTTGCGCCCTCTGCCGCCTCGACTTCAGCCGGGGAAGCGGCGCCATTGGCATTTACGCTCGCGCAAAACTATCCCAACCCCTTCAATCCCGAAACCGAAATTAATTTTACGCTGCCGCAAGCGAGTGCAGTGTCCGTAAAAATTTTCAATCTGCTCGGCGAAGAGATTCGCACGCTGGTGGATGAAGAACGAGCCGCAGGCTATCACACGCTGCGTTGGGATGGAAAGGATAAAAATGGAAACGCGGCGGCAAGCGGCGTTTATCTTTATCAGTATCGCGCGGGCGATTTTTTGCAAGTTAGGAAGATGAGTTTGCTGCGCTGATTTTGCAAGGAAAGCGGATAGCGCATCTGAAAGTTTTTTATCCCTACGGATAGATCAAGGCCAACGGATGAAAAGAAAAAAACTTTAGCCGTTGGGCTTCATCTATCCGTGTTTTTTTGATTGTGGCTGTTCCACGTTCTGTTATACTCGTTGCGGTTTTTTTTATAACCGTCATTGCGAGTGTCTTTATGCGAAGCAATCTTCTGCACACTATCGGAGGGCTTCGGCAAAGAGCCGCCTCGCGATGACTCCTATTCCAACCCGCAACCAGCATGACACCGGAGCATTCGCCCAACGCTCCGCAAGGTTTTCACTTTCTTAAAACACTTTAAACCGGAGGCATTGCCATGAAACGAAATCATCTGCTGCGCGCGGTTGCGATGAGCGTTCTTTGCTTTGCAGCCGCCATGCGAGCGTCGCTCTTCGCGCAAGAGCACGCGCCGGATCAACACACGCTGTTGCTGCTGCATTTCAATGGAACCCTCAACGGCGCGCAAGGCGAAACGCCCACGCAGGCGCAGGGCGTTTCATATGAGCCGGGCCTCTTCGGCAACGGCGCGTATTTCGCGCCCGGCAATCAGGTTTATTTTCCCAGCGCCGGCAATCTTAATTCGACCGAGGGCACGCTAGAGTTTTGGATCAAGCCGCGCTGGAACGGCAATGATGGGCAGAATCATGTGGTGCTGCGCTATAGCAATGGCGGCGGCATGTTGTTCTTCAAAGACGGCGCGAACAACTGGCGCAGCATCTTCAATCGCTTCGGCGTGGGCAATCCCGAGATCGACGTCGCATTCAATGTCAACGCGTGGCAGGCCAATCAATGGCATCACGCCGCCTTCACGTGGAGCAGCAACGTTTTAAAACTTTATGTTGACGGCCAATTGTTGCGCCAATCGCAAGTCACGGTTCCGCTCAACGTCGTCAACGCTTCCACTTTCCAACTCGGCGCGGATTTCAACGGCGCTTATTTGAACGCCGTGCTCGAGGAATTGCGCCTCAGCAGTATCGCGCGCTCGGCGCAAGAGATTCAAGCGAGCTTTCTTGCCGGCGTTTCGATAACGGCGTTGACGATTCAGCCTGATGCCATCGCACTCTTGGAAACGTGGCGGACCACGCCGACGCTTACGGCCGCCACCAATTCGGGCGCGTTGAAAATTCCGCCCTCGGCCGCGCAATGGAGCAGTTCAAATTCCGCCATTGCTTCGGTTGATGCCTCCGGGCGTATCACTGCAATTGCCGCGGGCCAAGTCATTATCACCGCTTCTTTTCGAGGCGTGCAAGCCACGGCCTCCGTCACTGTCAATGCACCGGTCTTGCCGCCGCTGGTCGAGCAAATCGATCCCTATCTTGCGACGCCGGCGCAGAACCATCTTTTTGAAATGCCGGTCGTGATCTTGCGCTATTTCCCCACGCGCGACGGCGTGAATGTCGATCCGCTTGTGACCGATTGGCATTCCACGTTGGCAAGCCTTCGCGCCAAGATCGACCGTGACGCGATTCAAGCCAAGTTCATGCTGGAAGAAGGCAGCCGGTTTCGCGGGTATAAAGATTCCGCGGCGCGACCGTCGCTGGGCTATCGCGTGCTTCATATTGTCACCGTGTTTGAGGAAATGCCCCCGGGTTTTCCCACCGGCACGCCCGGAATTTTTTTCCCGGATTACGACCAAATCATCACGCGCTTCGGCGCGGAGAATTTTGTCGAGAACCGCGGCGTCAAAGAGTTTTGGATTTGGGGCTATCATCACGGCAACATCGTGCCGGTCGAGTCCAACATGTCAAGCCCGACCACGGGAGATATTTCCAACAGCTATCGTTTCAACGACGATCTGCCGATCTTTGATCGCACCTATACGCTCTACAACTATAATTTCACGCGCGGGCCGAACGAAGATGTTCACAACCACGGGCATCAATTGGAAGCGATCTTGTCCTACGTGAATCAACGGCAAGACGGCAACACGGATCTTTTTTGGAAAAAATTTGTCGGGCAAAACGCGAACGGAAATTTTATCACCGGCCGCTGCGGTTGGACGCACATGCCGCCGAATACCACCCAGCATTACGACTATAATAACATGACGCTCGCCGAAAGCGACATTGAAGATTGGACGCCGGACCGAACCGGCGCGACCCGGCAGGTGAATGCCGCCACTTGGGGCGGGCTTGCTTACGCGTGGCCCAACAACGATCCTCCCGGCGGACTCACGGAAGCGCAATGGTACATTTACTGGATGCAAAACATGCCGGGGCGCGGCAACCGCATTCGGCATGGGCAAAACTATATGACGAATTGGTGGGAGTTTACCGGCGATTGGGAGCGGAGCATCAACGGCAGCTTGGGATTGCACGGTCCCCTTTCGAGTTGTCTCGCCGATGGCGATATCAACGCGGATCAGCAATTGACTCCGGGCGATGCGCTTTGCGCTTTTCAAATCTATTTGAATGGCGGCGCTCTGCCCGCGGATTGCGATCTCTCGACTTCCATTTGTGAGCTTGCGGCCGCGGATGTCAACTGCGACGGCAACACAACCCCGGGAGATGCTTTGGCGATTTTTCAGCGCTACCTGCAAACAATGCCTCCGGAGGAATGCTTTGCGCAATCCCATCAAGCGGCGCGCAAATCCCGGCGTACGCCATATCAGCTCTCGTTGCAACACGGCACGATTGCGCCACTCTCTGATCGTGAAATGATGAAGCTCACGTTGAGCGTTGATGATCCTGCCGGTCTCGAAGCCTTTGGCCTGACATTATCTTACCCTGCGGACAAGCTCGAATTTATGAGCGTGCGACGCACGGCTCTCACTGTGGGTTGGGAGCAATTGGAGGGGCATGTAAATACGCCGGGGAAAATCACGCTCGCGGGCTTCGCCCTCAAGCCTTGGGATAAAGCCGAGCCAAGTGAAGTGCTCGAAATCATCTTTGCTGGCAAAAGCAAAGCCCTCGAGCGCGAAGCTTTTGCCGTTTCAAATCTTGACGACGACTTTCACGAGGCAATCGTGAAATACTTTGGCGTCCGCTCCGCGGACCCGGTTGCTCTCCCGAAGACCTTCGAACTCGAGCATAATTTTCCCAATCCTTTTTCCGTAAAAGGGCAAGGAACCTTCGGCAATCTCGAAACCGAGATTCGCTTCGCGCTGCCGCAAGCAAGCCATGTTGTTGTAAAAATTTTCAACCTGCTCGGCAAGGAAATTCGCGCGCTCGTGGATGAACCGCGCGAGGCCGGCTATCATGGCGTGCGCTGGGATGGGAAGGATGTGAATGGCAAGCCCGCAGCAAGCGGAATTTATCTGTATCAACTGCAAGCCGGGAGTTTTTCGCAGGTGAAGAAGATGAGTTTGCTGCGCTAAGGGGCATAGCGCGGAGCGCATGGCGCTTATAGCGGTGTTCACATGAATGGCTAAGCTTCAGAGCCACGTTGAGCGAAGTCGAAGCCTCCCAGGCGACCCTTCGACTTCGCTCATTTCCAAGCATGGCGCAGGTGAAACCTAATTTGCGATCGCCCTCATCGGCGGCGTGTTTTTTTATCTCGTATCTCTTTCGAATTTGCAAAGTCCCAAGCCTCACTCCACCAACTGCACGGCGGTGATAAAATATCCCGTCTCGCCGAAGCACGAAAGCGGGATGCCGAGGTGCTGCTCATAGGTGATCTTCACGCGCTTGCCGAGGGATTGATTGATCTGCTCGGCGATTTGGTCATCCGGCACGGTGAAGTAAAAAATCTCCGGCAACGTGCCGGGGAGACTCACCATTGCCAACTCGCCTTCCCACGTTTTGCACACCCACCCTTTCTTCGAAAGCTTCTGCACATAGCCCGCGCGCTCGCCGGAAGAATACACGTAATTCAGCGAAGCCCACGTCCATAAGCAGAAGCCAATAAAAACGACGATTAGCGCAATCGCCAAAAATTTGAGGAAGCCTTTCATTTGTTCTCCAAAAGATGATTAGTATCTCGATTCATTCGATTCGTTTTCAACCTCTCATATCGTGTCATTCAGGAGGAATCCTTTTAAGCGCGCGGCAAAATATTCGGAACGCGAGGCTCTCCCAGTGCTCAAAAGGATTCCTGCTGAATGACAAACGCAACTAACGGCAGCAGCCGTTCAATTCGTCCCCGCCTCTTTTACCGGCTTCGTTTCCACAATCACCGCGGGCACTTCGCGTTCGCGCACGAGTTTGTTGAACGCGGGCAAGTCGCTCTCCATAATTGCACGCAGCTTCGTCAACTCCGCATCGATGGCCGCAGTCAGCTCGTTCTTAATCACCACGGCTTGATCCGTCGGGCGGAAATCTCCGAACGAGGCCGCGGACCCGAGCGCGCTGAGTTTGTTGTTCAAACGAATCGGAAAGTTGAGCGGGTCTTGGCCGCTTTGGTTTTTGGTTTGATAAAGCGCCTCTTCGACCTTCGTCATTTTATCGAGCATCGCCTTCGCCGCGGACTTGATCGTATCCGCAGCCGCCAGCGACTTCATGCGGCCCGTGATGTCATTCACTTGTTTGCGCACTTCGCGAATCTGTTTGATCGCCTTGTGCGTCTCCGTGAGCTTATCGCGAATGCTCATCAAGAAATCAAACTGCGCGATGAAGTCCGTTTGCGATGAAGTCGCGCGCAGGTCTTTCGCAATCGTGAACGGTACCGTAGTGGAGTCTTTGCCCACAATCAAACGCGCTTGATAATTACCCGGCACCGCCTTAGGCCCTTGGGTGCCGCCCGCCCACATAATCAAATTCTCAAACTTCTCCGCCTCGGGATAGCGCATATTCCATACGAAGCGATTCATGCCCGCTTTCACCGGCATTTGTTCGGGCTTCTCTTTGGCTTTCGGCGAATACGATTTGATGATCTTGCCACTCGCGTCCAACACGCGCAACTTGATCGCGCTGCTGTCGGGCGCGTCTTTGAAATAGTAATGCACCATCACCCCGCTCGGCGGATTCTCGCCAATGCCTTTCGGCGGCTCGCCGAAACTAAAGCCCGGCATGCGATACGTCGGCCGCGGGTTATACACAAAATAACTTTTCGCCGCCATCTGCTCGTTGAGTTGATGGAGCACGGTCAAGTCATCCATCACCCAAAACGAGCGGCCTTGCGTGGCCACCACAAGATCGTTCTCCTTCACCGCCAAATCCGTGATCGGCACGATCGGCAAATTGAGTTGGAAAGATTTCCAATTCGCGCCGTCATCGAAACTCACATACATCCCGCTCTCCGTGCCCGCATAGAGCAAGCCGCGGCGCTTCGGATCGGTGCGGATCACGCGCGTGAAATGCTCATCATTGATGCCGCTCGTAATCTTCGTCCACGTTTTGCCGAAGTCGCTCGTCTTAAAAAGATACGGACGAAAGTCATCGGACTTGTACATCGTGGCCGCGACATACAATCCACCGGCCTCGAACGGACTCGCTTCAATGCTGTTGATTTGAATCCACTCGGGCATGAGCTTCAGCGGCGGCGTTACGTTTTGCCATGACTTGCCTGCGTCTTGCGTGACGTGAAGCAAACCATCATCCGAGCCGGTCCAAATAACACCGGCTTTGAGCGGGCTTTCGGCCACGGTGAAAATGGTGCAGTAGTATTCGACGCTCGTGTTGTCTTTTGTAATCGGCCCGCCCGAAGGCCCGAGCTTCGTGGTGTCGTTGCGCGTAAGATCGTGACTGATCGGCGTCCACGTTTGCCCTTCGTTCGTGGTTTTGAATAAAGCATTGCCGCCGGCATACATCACGTTCGGATCGTGCAGCGAAAACAGAATCGGAAAATTCCATTGGAAGCGATACTTCCAATCTTTCGCGCCGTGGCCCATGGGATTATCCGGCCACACGTTCACGTCGCGCACCTCGTTGGTTTTGTGATTGACGCGCGTGAGAAAGCCGCCATACGAGCCGCCATAAACAATGTCGTTGTTCTTAGGATCGGGCGCGAGCCAGCCGCTTTCGCCGCCCGCGCTCTCTTCCCAATCGCGCTCGACAATGCCGCCCTCTGCGCTGCGATGATTGATGCGCACGGTGGAGTTGTCTTGCTGCGCGCCATAGATGCGATAGGGAAAATGATTGTCCGTGGTCACGCGATAAAACTGCGCCGTGGGTTGATTGAGATACGTGCTCCATTCGCTGCCGCCGCTGAACGAAACTTGCGCGCCGCCGTCATCGCCGACAATCATGCGCTGCGGGTCTTCGGGCGCGATCCACAAATCATGATGATCGCCATGCGGCGTGTCAATGTCCTCATACGTTTTGCCGCCGTCTTTCGAGCGCCAGAACTGCACGTTGAGCACGTAAACTTGATCCACGTTTTTCGGATCGGCATAGATGCGGGTGTAATACCATGCGCGTTGCCGCAGCTTGCGCTCGTCGTTCACCTTCGCCCACTTCTCGCCGCCGTCTTCGGAACGGAACACGCCGCCCTCTTGCGCTTCGATAATGGCCCACACGCGATTCGGATTCGCGGGCGAAACGGTCACGCCCATAATACCGAGCGTGCTCTTTGGCAAGCCCTCGTTCTTCGAAATATCTTTCCACGTGTCGCCGCCGTCCGTGGATTTCCACAGGCTAGAGCCTTCGCCGCCGCTTTCGAGCGTATGCGGCGTTCGCCGCACGCGCCACATCGTGGCGAAGAGAATGCGCGGATTCGTCGCGTCCATCGCAATATCCACCGCGCCGACTTCGTTACTCACAAACAGAATGCGCTCCCAATTCGCGCCGCCGTCTTTGCTGCGATACACGCCGCGCTCTGCGTTCGGGCCAAAGAGATGGCCGAGCGCCGCAACATAAACGAGATCGGGATTTTTCGGATGAATGCGAATGCGAGGAATATGGCGGGAATCTTTGAGCCCGATCTGCTTCCACGTTTTGCCGGCATCAGTGGACTTCCACATGCCGTAGCCGTGCGAGACATTGCCGCGCACCGTGACTTCGCCGCCGCCGACATAGATGACGTTCGGATCCCATTCGCTCACGGCCACTGCGCCAATCGAGCCGCCGAAAAATTTATCGGAGACACATTCCCAACTTTGCCCGCCGTTCGTGGTCTTCCACACGCCGCCGCCCGTGCCGCCGAAATAGAACGTCATCGGCTGTCCCACCACGCCCGCGACTGCCGCCGAACGCCCGCCGCGAAACGGGCCAATGTTGCGATACTTCAATCCGCCATAAAGTTTTTCATCAAACCCAACCGGCTTTTGCTGCGCAAAGCTGGTTTGAAAAAACACGAGCGCGACGAGCGCCGCGCTGCACCAACTTGTCCAGCGCGAAACACGAGAGACTGATTGAGACATGCCACTCCTCCTCGTTTGAGCTTTGAACACAAGAGCAAAAGCTCTCACGCAAAGGCGC
>CAYNDW010000154.1:0-10796 GCA_964395375.1 uncultured Cytophagia bacterium | reverse complement strand
TGAAGACGCGCTCAAGCGGCTGTGCGGCAATTACATCGACAACGTGAAAGCCTACACGCAACGCGAGCGCGTGAAGAACCGCTTCACCGGCGCAGACGAAGAGCCGGACGAGCGTTTGATGCGCGCGATCGAAGAGAAGATCGACATTCCCGAAAGCCGCAAAGACGATTTCCGCCGCGAGATTATGAACTACATCGGCGCGCTGGCTTTGGAAGGCAAGGTCTTCGATTACAAGAGCAACGAGCGTTTGCAAAAGGCGCTCGAACTCAAGTTGTTCGAAGATCAAAAAGATACGATCAAACTCACGACGTTGATCTCAAGCGTGGTGGATAAAGAAACGCAAGAGAAGATCGACGTGGTGAAGTCGCGCATGATCAAATACTATGGCTACAACGACGAGAGCGCGACGGACGTGCTGAATTACGTGGCGAGCATCTTCGCGCGCGGGGATGTGAAGCATAGGTAAAGCTGGAGTAATGGATTGGTGGAGTAGTGGAGCTTTGTTTTTTAAAAAATCCACCACTCCATTACTCCATCTATCCAAGCTGATAAAGATTCAATCATAAAAAGACTGCGCATGGTCAAACGCATCGAAAAAGATCGCAGCCGGTTTCGCCAAATTTTGCGCGGGCAGATTAAGAAAGAGTTGCGCAAGTATATCACGCGCGGCGAAATGATCGGCAAGAAGGGCAAAGACCTCGTCAGCATTCCCGTGCCGCAAATCAATTTGCCGCGTTTCCGCTATGGCGGCAAAAACACCGGCGGCGTGGGACAAGGCGAGGGCGACGTCGGCACGCCCATTGGCCGCGACGGCGATGAAGAAGGCACGGGGCAGGCGGGCGAGGCTCCGGGCGAGCATCTGCTCGAGGTCGATGTTTCGTTGGAAGAACTCGCGCAATTGCTCGGCGAAGAATTGGAGCTGCCCAACATCTCGCCCAAAGGCAAGAAGAACATCATCAGCGAAAAAGACCGCTACACCGGCATTGCGAAGAGCGGGCCGGAATCGCTACGGCATTTCAAACGCACATACAAGCAAGCGTTGAAACGCCAAATCATCAGCGGCACGTACAATCCCGAAGACCCCATCATCGTGCCGTTTCGCGAAGACCGGCGCTATCGCACGTGGAAGACCGTGTCGCTGCCCGAAGCGAGCGCGGTGATCATTTACATGATGGACGTTTCCGGCTCCATGGGCGAGGAGCAAAAAGAGATCGTGCGCATCGAATCGTTTTGGATCGACACGTGGCTGCACTATCAATACAAAAATCTCGCAACGCGCTACATCATTCACGACGCCGTGGCGCGCGAGGTGGATGAGCAAACGTTTTATCACACGCGCGAGAGCGGCGGCACCATCATCTCTTCGGCGTATAAACTCGCCGGCAAAATGATCGACGCGAGCTACAATCCCGAGGATTGGAACATCTATCTCATGCACTTTTCCGACGGCGACAATTGGGGCGAGATCGATACGGACGAGTGCATTAGCATTCTCGAAAACAAATTGCTGCCCGCCGCCAATCTTTTTTGTTATGGCCAAGTCGAAAGCCCGTATGGCAGCGGCCAATTCATCCGCGACCTCGAAGATTATTTCGAGACCGAAGAAAAGCTCGTGCTCTCGGAGATTCCAGACAAAGAGGCGATTTACAAATCGATCAAAGAGTTTTTAGGAAAGGGCAAGTAGTTGTAGATCGTGGATAGTGAATTGTAGATTGAAAGAGAACCACGATTCATAATCCACTATCCACGCGCAACGAACAACGGACAACAAACATGAGCCTCACCCCCGATCTTTCTTCCATCAACGACGAAATTCGCGGTTACGCGCGCGACTATGGCCTCGATTTTTACGAGACCATTTTCGAGATGGTCGAGTTTGACGAACTGAATGAGATTGCGAGCCTCGGCGGTTTTCCCACGCGCTATCCACATTGGCGTTTCGGCATGGAGTATGAAGAGTTGTCGCGCAGTTATTCCTACGGGCTTTCGAAAATCTATGAGATGGTGATCAATAACGATCCGTGTTATGCCTATCTCATGCGCTGCAACAATCTCGTCGATCAAAAATTGGTGATGGCGCACGTGTATGCGCATTGCGATTTTTTCAAGAACAATCTGTGGTTCTCCAAAACGAATCGCAAGATGATGGATGAAATGGCGAATCACGCGACCCGCGTGCGGCGTTATGTCGAACAACACGGCGAAGATCGCGTGGAAAATTTTATCGACGTGTGCTTGACCATCGAGAATTTGATCGATCCGCACTTGCCGTTTCGCGCCCAGGAAAACGGCAAACACGAAGAAAAGCAGCCCGAAGAGGAGACCACGGCCACGCCCGTGCGTTTCAAGAGCGAGAAAGAGTATCTCGACAACTTCATCAATCCGCCGGAAGTGATTGAGCAGCAGCGCAAGAAGGACGAGAAGAAGAGCAGCGAGCGCCGCAAATATCCCGAAGCGCCGAAACGCGACGTGCTCTCGTTTCTCATTGAAAACGCGCCGCTGGAAAAATGGCAGCGCGACGTGCTCGATATCGTGCGCGAAGAGTCGTATTACTTTTCGCCGCAGGGGCAGACGAAAATCATGAATGAGGGCTGGGCTTCGTATTGGCATTCGAAAATCATGACCACGCGCGTGCTCAACGATTCCGAAGTCATCGACTATGCCGACCATCACTCCGGCACGATGGCCACCGGGCCGGGACGCCTGAATCCCTACAAAGTCGGCATTGAGCTTTTCCGCGACATCGAAGATCGTTGGAACAAAGGCAAGTTCGGCAAGGAATATGAAGAGTGCGATGACTATGCCGCAAAGAGAACTTGGGACAAGCAGGTTGGGCTGGGCCGGCAAAAAATTTTCGAAGTGCGCAAGCTGTACAACGATGTGATGTTCATCGACGCCTTCTTAACGCCGGAATTCTGCCGCGAGCACAAAATGTTCAGCTACGACTATAACGAGCGCAATGGCTTGTATGAAATTTCCGATCGCGAGTTTAAAGCCATCAAACAAAAGCTGCTCTTTCTGCTCACCAATTTCGGCCAGCCGTTTATTTATGTCGAAGACAGCAACTATCGCAATCGCGGCGAGCTTTATTTGCGGCATCAACATGAAGGCATCGACCTCAAATTCGATGAAGCGCGCGACACGCTCAAAGCCCTTCATGCGATCTGGTCCCGGCCCGTGAATTTGGAAACCATGGCGGATGAAAATAAAATCTTGCTCGCGTTTGACGGAACGGAGCACAAGGAGATTGCTGTGAAGTGAAGCACCAGGTAGCAGAGGCCTAACCCATCAACCAAGCACGGAGGTGAAAAAATGAACCCCGGACAAAAACTCATGGTCGAGCTGAGCGCTCGACAGTTGGGACTGAACAAAGGCAGCCCCGAAAGCCGCTTCACCCATGAACAAGAGGTGGACGGCATCCACCTCAAACTTGAAATCCAAGACACCGACAAATATGGTTTCTTGGTGCGCAGCATTGCCGCGCGGAGCACACCGCTCACACACACAACCAACGACCTCAAAGCCTTGCTAACCCGGCAAGCCGCTGAACTTGAAAAGCGCCTCACCTATCTCCTCGAAAATTTCCGGCTCCTCGAGCTGGATGAAACCAAACAGGTGGCCCAAGTCCGTAGCCACGCGCCCTATCGCCAAGACGGCGCCATGCACTACTATGAAATCCTTTTGGCCGAAGGCAACGCGCTCTCGTTCGCGCGCTATCATTACCGCGGCGCACACAGCCAGCGCGAGACGGAGCCGACGTACATCACCAAAGAAGCGCTCATGCGCCTCGTGAGCGATTTCGCCGGCGTGTTGCGCGCGGCCTGATCGCGCCACACCTTTGGGCATGCTCGCTGTTTGCGCTTCCGGCGGAGGGAAGCAAAATGAGGTAAGCAAGTTTGCTCATTAATTTGAAAGCCTCGGCTTTGCGCCGGGGCTTTTTCTTTTTAGGATTGCAGCAGTGCCGCGCCGGCTCTTTTCGAATACTCGCGGTTGCAGTAATTGTTCAGCCACGGCTCGGCCGTGGCTTGCTTCTTTGCAATGCAGCCGCCGAGATTTTTTCTTGATTGTCAGAACCCCTCATAGTATCTTGCGCGCACTTTAAAACGAAATCAAAACCTAGATATGAAACCACTCCTCGATACTTTCGGCCGCACCGCCAGCAATCTGCGCATCTCCATCACCGATCGCTGCAATTTTCGCTGCCGCTATTGCATGCCCGAAGCAGGCATGCAATGGCTCAAGCGCAGCCAGATTTTGACGTTTGAAGAAATCGTTCGGCTGTCGCGCTTGTTCATCGGCCTCGGCGTCACCAAGATTCGGCTCACCGGCGGCGAGCCGACTTTGCGCCAAGATCTGCCGCAACTCCTCAGCATGCTCGCGCCCTTGCCCGGCTTGAAAGATTTGGGCCTCACCACCAACGGCTACTTTCTCAAAGAACTCGCCGGCGAATTGTATCGCGCAGGTTTGCGCCGCATTAACGTGAGTTTGGATTCGCTCGCGCCGCAGCGCTTTCACGACATGGCGCGCCGCGACGCTTACAACAAAGTCATGGCCGGCTTGGATGAGTTGGCGAAGTATCCCATCCGCCCGGTGAAAATCAACACCGTCATCATGAAAGGCTTCAACGACGACGAAGTTTTGCCGCTCGTTGAATTTGCGCGCGAACGTCGTTATCAAGTGCGCTTCATCGAATTCATGCCGCTCGACGCCGAAGGCGTGTGGAGCCGCGATAAAGTCATGACCACGGAAGAGATTTTGAATATCGTGCGCTCGCGCTTTGAAGTTTATCCGAAAGAAACGCGCGCCGACGGCGTGCCCGCGGATACGTATTGCTTTCATGATGGTCGCGGTGAGATCGGCTTCATCAGCTCCGTGAGCGAGCCGTTTTGTTACGCCTGCAATCGCGTGCGCATGACGGCGGACGGCCATTTTCTGACATGTCTGTTCTCGCTCAAAGGCACGGACTTGAAAACGCCGATGCGCAACGGCGCAACGGACGCCGAGATTGCCAAACTGATTCGCGACGCGGTGTGGCAAAAAGAAGAAGGCCACGAAATCAATCTCGCGACCTTCATCAAGCCGGAAAGGAATATGTCACAGATTGGAGGGTGAGTTATGGATTTCGACGGACCCTGGAAACATGTTTTAGAAAACATGTTCGAAGAATGTCTGCTGTTCTTCTTCCCGCACGTTCATCGCGACATCGATTTCACGCGCGGCTACGAATTTCTCGAACAAGAACTGCAACAGATCACCGGCGAAAGTGAAAGCGGCAAACGCCTGGTCGATAAGCTCGTCAAAGTATTCCTGCGCGACGGGGCAGAGCGCTGGCTGCTCATTCATATTGAAGTGCAGGGCTATGTCGCCGAAAACTTTCCCGAGCGTATGTACATCTACAACTATCGTATCTTTGACAAATACAGCCGGGCCGTTGCCAGCCTGGCCATTTTGATCGACGACGATCCGCGCTTCCGCCCGAATGAATATCGCCGCGCGCATTGGGATTTCGAAGTGACGTGCCGTTATCCCATCGTCAAGCTCATCGACTTTCGCGAGCGTTGGGAAGAATTGGAAGCGAGTTCGAACCCTTTTGCCCTTGTGGTGAAGGCGCATCTGCGGACGTTGGAAACGATGGGCAACGAAAGGGAACGATACACGTGGAAAAAGCATTTCTTGTTGGAGCTTTATAAGAGCAGCTTGCAAAGAGAAACCATAGCAGCGCTTTACAAGTTTATAGATTGGCTAATGCAATTGCCTAAAGAGATCAATGACCAACTTTTCACAGAAATCAAGAAAACGAAGGAGGCCGAACAAATGGAATATATCACAACCGCTGAACGCATGGGAATTAAGCAGAGCCTTCCCACCATTCATCAAGCTCTTGCTACTGTAATCGATCTCAAGTTTGGCGCAACCGGAGTGGCCCTCAATAACCGGCTGTATCAATTCGATGACCTGAATAAGCTGCGCACTTTGACAGAAAAGTTGAAGCTCGCCACAAACCTCGCCGAGGCCGAAAAAATCTTCGACGAGCTCGAGCTCAAAAATTAGAACGATAACTTGCAACACAACAGGAGCAACATCTCAATGAGCAACGACGTTCGCGACGTCATCATCATCGGCACCGGCCCTTCGGGCTATACCGCAGCCATTTATTCCGCGCGCGCGAATTTGAAACCGCTCGTGTTTGCCGGCCCGCAGCCCGGCGGCCAGCTCACGCTCACCACGCACGTGGAAAATTATCCCGGCTTTCCCGAAGGCGTGCTCGGCCCGGAGTTGATGGACAACATGCGCGCGCAAAGCGAGCGCTTCGGCACGGAGTTTATCCATGACGCGGTCACGCGCGTGGATTTCAGCAAACGGCCCTTTGAAATTTTCGTCGGCGAGCAAAAATATCTTTCTCAAACCGTGATCATCTCCTCCGGCGCCTCGGCGAAACTTCTCGGCTTGGAGTCGGAGCGCAAGCTCATCGGGCGCGGCGTTTCCACCTGCGCCACGTGCGATGGCGCGTTCTTCCGCAATCAAGAAGTCATCGTGGCCGGCGGCGGCGATACGGCAATGGAAGATTCGAACTTCATCACCAAGTTCGCGAGCAAAGTCTATCTCGTGCATCGCCGCGACAAGCTGCGCGCTTCGAAGATCATGCAAGAGCGCGCGTTCAAAAATCCCAAGATCAAATTTCTTTGGGACACCGCGATCACCGACATTCATGACGTCAAGCAGAACACGGTCACGGGCGTCACTTTGCAAAATCTGAAATCCGGCGCAACCACCGAGATGCCCATCAGCGGCGTGTTCGTAGCCATCGGCCATCAACCCAACACGGAATTTTTAGGCGGGCAAATTGAAACGGACGAGGTGGGTTACATCAAACTCAAACACCACACCATGACGAATGTCGAAGGCGTGTTTGCCGCGGGCGACGTGGTGGATCATTACTATCGCCAAGCCATCACCGCCGCGGGCATGGGCTGCCAGGCCGCGATGGATGTGGAGAAGTATTTGGAAGCAACGGGACATTAACCGAGCAAAGCGCAGAGGGCAGAGTGCATGGGGATTGCCGTGCGCTCTGCCCTCTGCACTACGCCCTCTGCGTGCCTCATGATCAAGCTCAACCTCCGCTGGTTTATTCAAGCCCTCGCTTTGGCGGGCAGCATCTATTGCTTCATGACGGTTTTCAATTCCAGCAAAATGCTGTTCACAAACTTTTCCGTTGAAACGGCGACGCCGATATTTTTATGGGCTGCGCTCTTCTGTTGCAGCTTCTTCGTGCTCATGTTCACGAGTTATCTCAAACAACGCGGAAACCACACCCTCCGCAATCGTATTCCTGCCTTCGAAGCGCTCGTGCGCCGGCTCCATTTGGAAAACTATAGCGAGCGCGAACAACGTTCCAAATCCTCTCCGACTTAACTTCTCCGGTCACGATTCTCGCGGTTTTTGCTTTTCCAATTCCATCTTGCTGCGCCACCCAATCATGGCTTCTTCCGTGGCCGCGCGAAAGCACGACCGGCGAATCAACGCCAAGTCTTCCGGCGCAATGATGCGGTCGCGAATGTGTTGATCCATTTCCATGAGGCCTGGAATGTGCAAAAATATAATCGAGACGCCCGCCTTTCTATAAAACTTGCCGGCATCATCCGGCCAAGTGGAGCGCATTTTCCACCCAGAACTGAGGCATTACGATGATCAACCGCGGCGCGGCGCAAGCTGTGCTTGACTTTCTAGAAATTCCTGCTATCTAGTTCTAAACCCTCTGAGCTTCTCATTGTTCTAACGCGTAAGGAGCAAGCATGAATGCGTACATCTTTTTGGCCGGAAGAATTTTGTATGCTTTGCCGCTGATCATTATGGGGTCGAATCACTTCATGCAATTATCGGGCATGACGGCGTATGCCGGGTCAAAGGGCATACCCGCGCCGCAAGCCGCGGTGATCATTGCGGGTTTGGTGATTATCATCGGCGCGGTTTTTATTTTGATGGGCTATCGCGGTCGCATTGGCGCGTGGCTGGTGGCGACATTTCTGGTCGCGACGGCTTTTCTGATGCACGGCTTTTGGGGCATGGACGCGGCGAGCGCGCAAAGCGAGATGGTCAATTTCTTCAAGAATCTCATCATGGCCGGCGCCGCGCTGATGATGACCAAAACCGGAACCGGGCCTTATAGCGTGGACAATTTGAGGAAATAGCAAAGAAGCACCCAGCGCGTAATAGCACCACATCAAATTTGCCGATCGCATGCGGTAATGTTCAGCCACGGCTTGGCCGTGGCTAGCTTTTCACCGGCAATGCTGCCACGGCCAAGCCGTGGCAGACTAAAACCTGATTACTGCGCTATCGTCGCACGCACAGCCCCACCGCATCGTCTGCAATCCCCCTAAGATCATTTATAAAATAAAAAAAGGGCGCAGCAAAATTGCCGCGCCCTTGGGGCTGTGATTAGGGGGGATTCGAATCGGTCAAC
Organism: uncultured Cytophagia bacterium; assembly: GCA_964395375.1. Lineage (GTDB taxonomy): Bacteria > Zhuqueibacterota > Zhuqueibacteria > Zhuqueibacterales > Zhuqueibacteraceae > JABWAN01. Next base: position 2,332 of record CAYNDW010000154.1, on the reverse strand, counting down.
GCATCAGCGTGAGTTTGCGCGTTTGCGTTAAGCCGTTGGCTGCAAGACGATAGAAGTATATACCGCTCGCCACCGCAGCGCCACGATCATCACGTCCATCCCACGTCACGCGCTGCTCTCCCGCCGGTTTCACGCCTTCCACCAGCGTGCGCACACGATGCCCGAGTATATCGTAAACCGCCAACGTCGCCGGGCCGGCTTGCGGCAACACGAACCGAATCAACGTTGACGGATTAAAAGGATTGGGATAATTCTGCGACAGCACAAACTCGCGCGGCGCATTCACGCCGGGTTCGTCCGCGACGCTCGTCGGCGCGGAAAATACGATGCGCATGCTCACGATTTGATTCTGGCCTTGCACCGTTTGCGCGACGAGAGCGACGCGCTGATTCGCGCGCAGCGCTTGCGCCGTGGTCGGACGGTTTTGTTGATCAAAAATCGTGGTGCCGCTTGTGAGTTGCTGCAGCAAGCCTTGAATCGAAATTTGATTGCCGGCCACTTGGGAAATCACGCCGTTGAGCGCGAGACGCTGCTCGGCTTTGATGCGCGTGGCGAGTAACGCGCCGTCACCTTGACGCACGGCCTTCACTTCCACCACCATGCCGAGATGGAGATCCGTAATCTTGCTCGGTTGATTGTTATGATCGAGATATACCGTCGCGCCGTTTACCCGGCAGAGGATATTGCCCACGGTAATGGCCGTGAAGGAGAGCGTGTTGATGCTGCCGGTAAACTCGACCTCCGTGCTCGAATTGTCCTCGCGCTTCACGCGCAGCGCCACGAGTATGCTGTCCGTCACCAACTGCGCGCGCACTTCGACAAAATCATTCACGCGTAAATCCGCAAACGTGATCGGCAGGTTTTGCTCGTTGCGAAAAGCCGTGGTGTTGGTCACGCGCACTTCGCGGCCCAGCATCAGAAAACCCGCGGGCAGCAAGCGCTCGATGCGTCCGCGCAACTCCACGATGCGGTCGATGCCGTCTTCGAGGTGAATCTTCGTCGCGACCCATTTGCCGTTTTGCAAATTCGCGCGCGCCTCGACGATCATGCCGACGGCAAGCTGCCCGAACGGAATCGGCAGGCTGTTGCGATCGAGGATCACCGTTGCGTTCGTCACGAACAGCGTCACGCCGGAGACCGTGAGATTATCCGCGCCCAGCGCGGAGATCAAGCCGCGCAGTTCGATTTCATCGTTGCCGAAATCTTCGAGCTTGATATTCGTGGCGAGAATGCTGCCGTCGAGCAAGCGTTCGCCGCGCACTTCTACGAACATACCGACTTGCAGCGCGGAGTAACTGATGCGGTTGTTGTTATTGTCGAGGATAACAGTGGAATCATTCACTATAAACGCAACCCCTGAAACCGTGAACGGGCGCAGCGCGTCGATAAAGCCGCGCAGCTCGACTTCATCGCTGTTGTCGTCTTCCACTTTGATGCGCGTCGCGACGAACGCGCTATCCGAACCGAGATTCGCATGCACTTCCACCAGCAGGCCGGTGCGCAACGCGGAAAGCGGAATGAAATTGTTGTTGTGATCAAGAATCACGGTTGCTCGCACCACGCGCACGGGCAGTTGATTCACGAACACCAGCGAATCCCGAATCGCGGTGATCACGCCGGTAAATTCCACGTCCGTGCCGCCGTTGCGATCCTCGCGCTTGATGCGCACCGCGAGCGCCGGCAGATTGCCGCTGCGCGTCACGCCTTTGATCTCCACAATCTCGCCCACGCGCAAATCAAAAAACGAGATCGGCTCGTTGTTGAAGCCGAGAATGGCGGTTTGAGTATTCACCTCGAACACCGTGCCGTCAACGGTCACGAACAGCCTTAATCCCGCCAAGCTATCCACGCGCGTCGCCGTGATCTTGCCGGTGAACTCGATTTCATCGCCGCCCACAATATCATCTTCGATCTTAATTCGAGTCGCCGCAACCTCGCCATTGGCTTGGCGCATGCCTTTGGCTTCCACTTGCATGCCGACTTTGAAACTCGCGAGCGTGATCGCGTTGTTATTGTGATCGAGCAGCATGGTCATGTTCGATACGAGGAAGTGAATATTGTTGACCGTGACGACGCTGTTCTGAATGCTGGCGATGATACCTTGGGTTTCAATCTCAAATTCGGAGGAGCGTTCGAGTATGGCAATGGCCACGGCCCAATAGCGATTGTCATTGCGCCGTTCCGCCAACACGCTCACCTTCCAATTGTTCATCAAAATTGCAAACGGCTTGATTTGCCCATTCTCCGTGATCAACGTCCGGCTATCCACAAAAAACGCCGTATTCGAGATGCGAAAGAAGTTTGTGCCGAGCGAATCAATGCGCCCGAGGAG
>CAYNDW010000153.1:610-10801 GCA_964395375.1 uncultured Cytophagia bacterium | reverse complement strand
CCGATCTTTTTCAATTTTCATCGTGGTCAACTGCCAGCCCGTGCTGTCGAGCGCGCCTTCGCCATGAATGTAAAAATTTCCCACCTCGTTGAAGAAGCCGTCATATAACCAAAAACTGCTCTGCCCCCGCGGCTCGTCAAGCGTGCCGTGCAAATTTATTTCCGCGGAAAGTTGCCCCCGATAACGGGGCCGGCCCAAGCGTTCGTCATCAAGCAACTTCGCCAAATCCGCGCTCAAGAGGCGCAAGTTGCCTTCCAACGCGCGGCGCCCTCGCGTTTCTAAACGCAGATTGCCGGAGAGCCATTTCTCCGCATGCACGTCGGAAATCGTGATCACGCTGTCGAGCACATGACAAGTATAGCTCGCCGTAAAACCGCGCGCGCGTTGCGGAAAGAATTGCAGCGTGCCGGAAATCACCCGCTCATTTTTCACCAGCGGCAGCATGAGGGCGTTGAGCTCCAGCCACGTCGCTTGATTGGCTTTCTTTTTAACCTCCGCCCGCAGCGTGAGGCTATCGAGACGTCCGGCGAGGGTGAAATCGAAATCAAAATCCGCGGAGATCGAACGCGTCCATTCTTCGCCGAACCAGGTCGCCAACAACTCCGCTTCCAAACCTTGCACGCGAAAGTGCGGCTGTTTGCCCAAGCGCCAAACTTGCGCCGTGAGTTGCGAGTTCAGATCGGGCCGCTGCGCCTGCACAAGGATCGTATCATCATGCACCGTGAAATTTCCCAGCCAGCGGAGTGCTTGCTGCGCGCGCTCGAGATCGCATTGCAGTTGCCCCGCGATTTCCGGTTGCAGCAAGGGCCCGGTAAAACGCGTGCGCGCGCTCAAGCGCAATTGCGGCGCGACGGGTTTCGCGGCGCCGGCCCCGGTGGGAAGCAGCAGCTTCATCTCGGGCAGCGTCAAACTCGTGTTGGTGAGCAGCGTGAGATCAATCGGAGCGCGGGCCGTGCCGCAATCCATTTTGCCGAAGCCTTCCCATTCGAGTATGTGCTCCGCGCCTTTTTCTTTTTTTGATAAAGCAACGGCAAGCGCGCCGCTTCCGCGCCAACGCAATTCGGGCGTCGCCGGCGCTCGTCCCGCACTATCGGCTTGGCTCGGCCCATACCAAAATTCGGATTCGAGGTAGTGAATGCGTTGCCCATAAATACTGCCGTGGCGATTGAAGAGCTTCGCATATAAACGCGGCGCGAACAAATCGCCGGAAACGTTGCCGGAGAGTTGCCACACGCCGGTGATCAACTCCGGAGCCGCCTTTTCTTTTTCTAGAAAAAGAAAAGGCGCGAGCCATTGGCCCAACGCCAGCGAATCACTCGCAAAGGTGAAATCAATTTCCGGCTCGGAGCGAACCAGAGCCGGGGAGCCCGCACTGGAGTCCACGCGCACAGTTTTCATGCGCGCCGAATCCGCGGCGGGCAGCGCGCGCTGCGCGATTTTTTCCAGCGTTTGAAAGAACGGGAGCGACATCACATGAACTCGGCCCGAGAGAGTGAAGGGCTGCTCATTCACCCTCGGTTGCGCCGCTTCAACTTTTAGCCAGCCCTGCTCAATGCGCGCCGAGAGGTTCAGTGAATCCACGCGCACCGGCGCTGCTTGCGCCTCGAACACGCTCGTCGCTGCTTGCGCGGAATCGGGCCAGCAGAGCAGCCGGCCATTGCGCAAGGTGAAATCGCCGTTCAAATTTACTCCGGCATGATCGGACGCGCGCGTAAACAGAATCGTGCTGCTTAATGTGCCGTCCCTCATCTCCACCCGCGCGGGCAAACGCCATGGCAACTTACCGCGCGGCTGCCAATCTTCCACTTGCAACGCCAGCGAGTCCAACGCAAGATAGCGCAGATCAATCTCGGTTGACAGCGTCAACGCCGAACTTTCCCATTCCGCGAGATGGCCGTGAATTTTAAGTTGCGCTTTCCAATTGCCCAAAGTGCGCACCCAACCGTTGATCTCGCGCAAGATTTCGATTTCAACACCGCCACTGTCCTGCAACACGATGCGGCCGTGATTCAATTCAATGGTTTCGACGACGCCATATTGCCCGGCGATTTGCCGCCACGAACTATCCGCCGCGGAAGCCAAAATCGCCGCGGAGGTGTCGGGCGTCATCTCGCTCGCGGCGCCGAGGAAGGATTGCGAGGAGAGATGGAAGGTGGGGTTTAAAATGCTGATGCGCAGCAGCGTTTGTTGCGATTTAAACAAGAGCCGGGCAAGCTCCCAATAGCCAAAACGCACCGCAACTTCATCGGCGTGGATAAAAAAACGCTGCACGCCGTTGGAGTTGGGACGATATTCTACGGTATATAAATCGACGCCGCGCCAATGCACATGTAAAGAATCGTAGCGCACGCTCGCGCCGAAATGTTGGTCGAGGCTGCGCACCACATAGGCTTCGAGCCAGGCTTGGTTGTCATACAACGTCCAAATCCAAGCGCCGGCAACGAGGCCAAGCACGGCCAAGAGCACGAGGAAAAGGCGGCGTGTTTTACGGAGGAAGAGAGGCATAGGGTAGCAATTGGGCGATTGGATTTGTGGAGTGAGGGAGAATTGGATTTTTGGAGTAATGGAGTGATGGAGTATTGGCGTGATGCTTTTCCAATACTCCACCACTCCAACCATCCATCAATCCACTACTCCACCACTCCAATCACTAGTCACGCTGTGAGGGACGTGGAGTTGTTCGCTTACTTTGCCGAAGCGGCGCTCGCGTTTTTGGAAATCGCGCAACGCGTCATAAAACTCTCGGCGGCGGAAATCGGGCCAGAGCACCTCGGTCACATAGATTTCGGTGTAAGCGAGTTGCCACAGCAGAAAGTTGCTGACGCGCTGTTCGCCGCTGGTGCGGATCAACAAATCGGGGTCGGGCATTTCGGAGGTGTATAAGCAGGATGAAACGGTCTCGTCGTCGATCGCGCCGGGCTGCAAGCGCCCGGCCTGCACCTCCGCGGCAATGCGTCGCACCGCGTCGGTAATCTCTTGCCGGCTGGAATAACTGAGCGCGAGGTTGAGCGTCAAGCCGGTGTTCTGGCTCAACACGCGTTTCGCATGCTCCATGCCCTGGCGCGCGAGATAGGGCAAATCTTCCATGCGGCCAATGGTGGTGAGCCGAACGTTGCTGCGCTGCAACTCTTCCACTTCCGCGCGAATGGTGGTGATGAGCAAGGACATGAGCGCCGCAACTTCGCTTTTGGGTCGGCGCCAATTTTCCGTGGAAAAAGTATAAAGCGTGAGGTAACGCAAATTCAGTTCGCCGGCCGCGCGCACGATTTCGCGCACGGAGTTGATGCCTTCGCGATGGCCGTCCACCCGTGGGCGATGGCGTTGTTTGGCCCAGCGGCCATTGCCATCCATGATGATCGCCACGTGCGCCGGCAGCGGGCCGCGTTTGAGTTGCCCGGCATACGCTTCCAAACTTTGCCCTTCTTCCTGAAGGGGATCGCTCGACCGCACGTTGCGTCCGCGCGAATTACCGTCTCTGTCCTGTAACTGTTCCAAAACGAAATACCTCGAAAACTTGCGCGCAGCCCGAAGTCTCAAGCTTACGCGAGCCGCGTCACGATTTTTTGATGTGGCATGATCCTAAGATAAAAAAGCCCAGCTTGAGCGACTGGGAGCCTGATCATGGTGAAAATTTTAAGCGCGAAAATAATACTCGCTCAGCTAGACAAAATCAAGCGGAATTTCCGCTTGACAATCCGAAAGCCGGTTGCTTATATTGCTCGCCATCCAATAAACCTCTTATCAAAGGAAAAACATGCCCACCCATCAATCGGCGATCAAACGCATGCGCCAATCCGAGAAGCGCGCGGCGAAGAATAAGCAAGAGCGTTCGGCGCTAAAAACGATGACCAAGAAAGTGCTCGCGGCTCCGAGCCAAGCCGAAGCAAAAACTTTGTTAAACGAAGTGACTTCCGCTTTGGATAAAATGGCGCGTAAAAATGTCATCCATCGCAACAAAGCCGCGAACCAAAAATCGCGCTTATCGCGTTTTGCGAACAAGCTGCCGGCAACCGCGGCGGCATAAGCGTTTCTTCGTTTATAAACACAACGGGCATCGTAGCGCTCACCAAGTGAGTGTCGCGATGCCCGTTTTGTTTCGGAAGCTATTTGGCTCTTTATCTCTGTTGGCTCATTGGCTCCTGGCCCATCTAGGCCGTGATAATGTCCACGCCTTTCGCTCGTAACTCGGCCTCGTCCCCCATCACCAGAAACAGCTTGCGGCGCAGGTTCTCTTCGACCGCGGCCACCATGTCTTCGCGCGTGCTGGCATAAATCAAGTTCAACTTTTTATCCAGCTCGATTCTTCCGGCCGGTATCACGCCGCGCGGCGTTTCGCAGAGGACCGTTACAACCCAAAGTTTGCGATCTTCATCATAGCGCGGCCATCCCGTAACCGCCAACTCGCCGATATTTCGGAGCAGATACTTGGTGGTTATTTGCCTAATTTTGTCGTAAACATCTTTTCGACGGGCCATATAAAAATCACCTCGTTTTCAGTGCGTTGCCAAGCCTTCTTAAAAACAGCCGGTGACACTGGTAGATTTGAGCCTACGGCAGGGTCGTGATAAACAACTCTGCGCGTGTTTATTTCCAGCAAAACAATATCGTGTTTTGTGTAACGCTGCTCCTGCTGGGGATAAAGAATTGTCGCATCGATTGCGACAATAGGTGGCACGCCTTCTTTCACTGCAAGATGCAGTCGCTCATACAGGCTTTCCATTGGGTATTCAACCTCAAGCCCCAATCGCTGCGCAGCATTCACAATCTGCATTCCCGATGTGCCAAAGACCGTTGTGCCACACAGCATCGACAAGCTCACTTCGTCCGTCTCGTGGCCCCAATACGCCAGCACCATTCGTAAACATACCGGCCCGCAAGTGTAATCACGGTTTTGTTTGAAGTATGGCACTGCGAGCATTCTGCCCTCGTCTACTCAGGAATGTGCAAACGCCTTTGCTCAAAATCAATCTGATTGTTTTGTGCACTGGTTTTTTATCTCACTTGGCTCTTTGGCTCCTTCTCTCTTTTGGCTCCTTCTCTCTTTTGGCTCCTTCTCTCTTTTGGCTCCTTCTCCCTTTTGGCTCCTTAACTCCGTAGTTTGTAATTCGGCGCTTCCTGCGTGATAATCACATCATGCGGATGACTCTCGCGCAAGCCCGCGGCAGTGATCTTCACGAACCTCCCCTTCTCTTGCAAATCGCGAATCGTTGCCGCGCCGAGATAGCCCATGGCCGCGCGCAAGCCGCCGACCATTTGCAGCACCACTTCCCCGAGCTTGCCGCGAAACGGCACGCGGCCTTCGATGCCCTCGGGCACGAGCTTCTTCGTGTTCGTCTCGCCTTCTTGAAAATAGCGGTCGCCGCTGCCGCTCTTCATCGCCGCGAGCGAACCCATCGCGCGATAGGATTTGAAACTTCTGCCTTCCAAATAAATCGTCTCGCCGGGGCTTTCTTCCGTGCCCGCGAACATGCTGCCGATCATCACCGTGTCCGCGCCCGCCACAATCGCTTTCGGAATGTCGCCGGTTTGTTTGATGCCGCCGTCCGCGATGATCGGAACGTCGTGCTTCTTGCACGCGCGGAAGCAATCCATGATCGCGGTGATTTGCGGCACGCCCACACCGGCCACAATGCGCGTGGTGCAAATCGAGCCAGGCCCGATGCCGACTTTCACCGCATCCACGCCGGCTTTGATGAGCGCAAGCGCGCCTTCTTCCGTGGCCACATTGCCCGCGACAATATCGAGATTCGGATACGCGGCGCGCAACTCGCGCACAGTGCGCAGCACGCCTTCGGAATGGCCGTGCGCCGTGTCCACCGCGAGCACGTCCACTTGCGCTTGCACCAACGCCGCGGCGCGTTCGTGCGTATCGCGCGCCACACCCACGGCTGCGCCCACGCGCAAACGACCGCGCTCGTCTTTGGCCGCATCGGGAAACATTTTTTTCTTTTGAATATCTTTCACGGTGATGAGGCCTTTGAGTCGGCCGCGTTCATCGACAACAAGCAGCTTCTCGATGCGATGCGTTTGCAAGCGGCGCTCGGCTTCCTCGAGCGTGGTGCCCACCGGCGCAGTGATGAGGTTTTCTTTGGTCATCACTTCGGACACGCGCTGGCTGCCGTCGATCTCAAAACGCAGATCGCGGTTGGTGAGAATGCCCACGAGCTTCTCGCCATCCACCACCGGAATGCCGGAGATGCGATAGCGGCGCATGAGCACGAGCGCTTCGTCCACAGTTTGATGCGAGGCAAGCGTGATGGGATTGTCGATCATGCCGCTTTCCGAGCGTTTGACATTATCCACTTCGCTGGCTTGGCGTTCGATGGACATATTTTTGTGAATGATGCCCAGCCCGCCGTGCCGCGCCATTGCAATCGCGAGGCTCGCTTCGGTGACAGTGTCCATGGCCGCGCTCACCAGCGGAATGTTGAGTTTAATGCGGCGCGTCAAGCGCGTGGTGAGATCCACCTCGCGCGGCAAAACATTCGAATGCTGCGGCACGAGCAGCACGTCGTCAAACGTGAGGGCTTCGGTGAGGATTTTTTCCATGAGAGGGGTTCCGGATTCGAGGGTTTATTGCTCTACTACGGCGGTGACTATGGGTCTCAGCCGGTATGAGCGGTTATTAATACGAGAAATTGTTGTTCATAGCGGCACTAGCACAGTTCTGCCTTCGATGATTTCTTCCTGTACGGCCGCGAGCGTCTGCTGGAGCGATTTCATTTCTCGATCAAGCTGCAAAATACCCAACTCCGTATTCCAGCGGTTGTGCCAATCAACAAAGGTATCAAGCGTTGGTTTCCCCGCGGACGGCGCCGCATCGTGATGATATAGCCGTGCGATTTCGACCTGTTTGTGTTCCGGGAAAATTGGCATAGGGAGATAATCGAAATACTCGGGAGACATATGTCCGCCGGAGCCGCCCACGCCCACCCAGTCAATCACTCCTTGTTCTCTCAAGAAGGCGAGAAAGCAGCGCAGAAAGACGACCTGCCATAATTCGGCGCCAGGCCAGGAAATTACTGTGCCGTGAAAGTTCGTTGTACAGCGCTCGATTTCATCCACCACGACGATGGTTCGCCCCTTCTCGAACCCCTCGCATCCCAATATGAGATCGCCGTGCTGAACTAACGGTAGATTCTTAGGAGAGCCGAACCATTCTCTTTGTGTGAGCGTTCCGTATTCGCTAATATTCACCGGACGAATTAATCGGTACCAGCCGGGTTTTGGCGCATCAGAATAAAGGCTCTTACCAATAACCGAAACGGCCAGGTTCGGGCCGCGCCGTGATTTCACGCCCATCGCAGAAAGATTGGTTGAACCGAATCTATAATCATCTACGCGATGTTTGAAAGTGCGAAATCCTGCGCAATAGAGGCCGGAATCGAAGCGGCTAGATTGCTTGATCTCCGAAATAGTTGGGTGAGTATATCGAAACGCTGCACCATTACCGTTGCCAAGCAATTCTTCTGCAATTGCGACCATAATAGCTTCGTGGCGTTCGCGCAGAGCTTTCTCTTTTTCGACTATGGCTTCCATAAGCACGGCGATGTAACGGGTCACGCGCTCGGCATCGGGCTGATCCGGGAACGGCATGAGGCAATCAAGCCAAAGCGATTTGGCGTGCATGATCGTTGCGCCGCGCGGGGACATTGCCAAAAGCTGTGCTTTAAAAACGGGATGCTTCAAAAAGGAAAAAAAGTAAAAACGATCAATCGCCGGTTGCAGCCGAACAATTCCTCCGCTGAACATATAGTTTTGCCAACGCGCTCCATTGATCATTGCGCATTCGCCAACATTTGAGTCCTTGGACATGAGAATATCGCCATTAACCAAAGAGCAGTCTTTGAACGCATGAGGATTGATGGGTGTTATCGCGTCGCCTTTCGGGTAGAGAAGATAACTATGCTCTTGCAACGCTTTGGTGCGAATGAAATAGTGGCTTGACCGCTGCAAGTAGTGCCGCGAGCCTGGCTCTAGGCCCTTGTCAAAAGGCTTTGACGAATGCAGCAAGTCTCCCACACGTTTCACCTTGGCGTTGGGAATGATGATCTGACGAAAGAGCGAAGGCGCCCAGGAAAAATCTCGGCTGCGAATTTCGGCAAAAGCAACTTCGCGAGGAACACGCAAATATTTCATGAAACATTCTCCTTCACGAACAAACGCTGCAGCGTTTCTTCCTGTCCGAGCGTCCATTGCTGGAAGTCGGCAAGGGTTTGCGTGAAATCCTCTTCAAGGACAGGCTGACCCTCAGCATCAGTCATGATCTCAAACGTGGTTTCGTCCATGCGATAGATAGGATTGAAAAAGACGTTGCGCTTGCTCGTGCGCTTTTCATAGCCCACGCGCTCAATATCGCGCACGAAAACGGAGTAATTTTCGGCGACGAGCTTTTGCAATGTTTCTTCATTCTTGGGTTTATAAGCAACGATGAGAGTAGTGTTCACGCCGGTTTCGGCAAACACATTCGCCGGCAGATCAAACAACGCAACAAGGCGCATACGCTGCATGAACCATTCGCGGACACGACGCCAGCTATTTATCGAGGCGATGGAATTAGACAGGACGATGCCCAAGCGCCCTTCGGGTTTGAGTATGCGATAAGCATTTTCGAGAAAGACCACGCCGAGATCAATCTTGTCGCCTCCCGCAAGATTCCAGGTCTCATACATTTCAATAATCTTACGCTCCTTTTCGGTGCGCGGGCGATAGGCCCGGTCTTCTCCAAAGGGTGGATTGGTGAGCACAGCATCGAATTGCATGAGGCTGGTTTTGTCCGGCCAGTTGTGCCACGCCCCGACTTGATGGCGTTCTGGAATAAGATCAACCAGCGCAGGCGGATTTCCCACGGCAAGCTTTGTAAGGATTGAGCCGGGAGCATGTCGAAAGTGGAGTCTCGCTTCACCATCTCCATTAAAGAGCATGTTGAGCGTGGCGAGTCGAATCATGTTCTCATCGATATCGATGCCATAAATGTTCGCGTCATTGAGCTGGCAGTTTTTACCTTTGCGGGCGGCATTGACAAATGCCAGTGACAGGAAATCTGCGATACCACAACAAGGGTCAATGACGGTATCGCCGTTGCGCGGGTTGACGATTTTCACGAGAAAGTCAATTACCGGTAGTGGGGTTAAAAATTGCGCTGATTCCGCGCGTTTAAATTCTGTGGCGAAGTTATAAAAGACCAGTTGGTAAAGATCACTGTTGGCGGATTTGATAAAAGAAAAACCTTGAAAGGCGCGGCAGACTGCGACCACGGCGCGGACATGACTTAAGTTTTGCCAATCGATGGCATTCGCGCTGAGGATTTGTTGGTAATCACCAGCGGCTTCCAAGCGAATTGCTTCTAAACGATCCTTGAAGTTGTGGATGGGGTGTTCGGCCAGTGATTGAAATTCTGCTTCGGCATCCGTGATATAAAACGTCAACTTTCTCGCCGGGTATTTTTCGTTTCGCCTCTCGTCGAAAATCTTCAGGGCGAAAGTCTCGATGAGAATTTGATAACCGCGTTCGTTGAGGAGGCCGCCTTTATCCAACGCTCGCAGAACATTCGAAAGGGCGGTTTGAAGCTGGACTGTAGCAATCGAAGTAATAACGTCAAGCTCAGTATATGAGCGATTGCTGAGATCAATTTCCGCCGTGCGATGGACGCGATTACAAAGCGCGAGGAAGGACGGAAGATATGAATAGGGATCGGGCAGATGCAGGGAGAGATCGCCGACTTTGCTATCGTCACCTTTTTGATTTTTGGCTTCATCATATCGCAGAAAATGCCCATCATGGCGGTGAAAAAGATAGAGACGTTCGCGATCATAATAAATCCCGAGTACATACGCCGTAGCCGGGTCTTTCTCACGCATCGCAGGTTTTATCTGCCCCGAGAAAACTTTTTCGATTTCCTTTTCATCACATTTGAATTCTATCACAGCAAGAAGATGAGCGTTGAGCCATTCAAGATCCTGAGAACGGCGTTGCTCCCAATAGTCGTTATAATGTTGCAGCCAAGCGGGGTCATCAAAGATCGCCCCATCTAATTTAAGCGGAGCGGAGGTCTTATTGCCTTTAGGGAATCGTACTTCGACTCCGATGTAATCTTTGGCATACAGGCCGCTATGAATCAAGCCATAAACAAACTGCCATTTGTAAAACTCCTCATTGGGCTTGCCGTGTTTATCGCAGATAGAAACGACG
>CAYNDW010000153.1:0-600 GCA_964395375.1 uncultured Cytophagia bacterium | reverse complement strand
TGGCAAAATCGTGCTTCGCCGTGGCGAATGTGTTTCCTATTGCCATAGGTGTGTTCCTTCGGGGGGAATGTTTCGCTCAATTGAGACTTACTTTTTAGCATTAACTCTTACTGAAACCTAACGCACAAATCCGGCTCACAACTCTCCCACCACTTCCTCCGCCCTCCGCACCACCTCCCCCGAAGAAATCAGATGCGCGGCAGCAGCAAGGTCTTCCGCGAGCACGCGGTCGTCGATCAGTATTGGAATCGATTCGCGCACGAGTTTGTGGACCGCACCGGTGGCCGGGCCGGGTTCGAGCGGGGCGCGGAGATCGAGCGCTTGGCTGGCGCACAAAAGCTCAATCGCCAAAACTTGCGCGGCGTTGTTGATGGCATTGCGCGCTTTCACGGCCGCGGCTGCGCCCATGCTCACGTAATCTTCTTTGTTCGCCGAGGTCGGAATCGAATCCACCGAAGCGGGGTGCGCGAGCACTTTGTTTTCGGAGACCAAAGCCGCGGCGGTGACTTGCGCAATCATAAAACCGGAATTGAGCCCGCTGCGCTTGATCAAAAACGCGGGCAGATCGCTGAGATACGGATCTATCATGAACGCAATGCG
>CAYNDW010000152.1:0-10821 GCA_964395375.1 uncultured Cytophagia bacterium | reverse complement strand
AGAGCGTGGGAAAGCTCCGGCACGAAGGCTGGAGTGAGCCATCCGCGTTCAGCAATTTGCAACCGACGATGCTCGCTTCGGGGTGCTCTGCCATGTAGCCGAGCGTTTTTTGTATGGCTTGATCGCGAATCAGCGTGTCGGAGTTCAGCAACAAAATATATTCGCCCGCGGCGAGACGAATGCCCTGGTTGTTGGCCGCTGCGAACCCACGATTGTTCTCATTGCTTATGATTTGGACTTGCGGAAACTCGCTTCTCAACATTTCGCGACTGCCATCCGTGGAGGCGTTGTCAACGGCGATGACTTCATAATCGAGCGCTTGAGTCTGCTGTACAATAGAATACAAACATGCGCGCAGCAACTCGCGAGTGTTGTAGTTGACGAGGATGATGGAAAGAGTCACAAAAGTTCGATCTGTTTGAGCGCAAATCAACTCGACCAGGCTTTGGCCGCGCGAATTGTCGTGTGAAGATGCCTTGCCAACATCGGCAACAAAAACTCGTTACATTGCGCTTCTTATTCACAACGCGGACGAGCCGCAACCAAAAGGAAATCTCCAACGGATAGAAAAACCCAACGGATGCAAGAGCCTCGATCAGTTGGGTTCTTCTATCCGTTGGAAAAATCTTTGTTTTTTTTGCACTGATTTGACTCTCTAGATACTAGGTATTCATCCAAACCGTTCTTATCATCGTCCTCGCAAGCTAGGGCTTGGAAATAAGGCCCGCAAGAGGTTGCGCTCCTCGGCGCTGAAGATCCCCGAAATCCATGTCAGCGGCGGGAAAACGACGATTGCTGCAATGACGGCTAACGCAAACGACACTTGATTCGTTAAAACGATCACGGCTGCAAAGAGGCCGCCTAGCGTCGCGAGTTTGGGCAAAAGCTCGTGAATGGGAAACGAGAAGCTTTTGCTGATCGGCACGATGAGCACGGCAAATCCGCAAAACGCCGAAAGAAGTTTTGTCGCCGCCGCGCCGCTCGCGCCGTGCGCGGGAATCGCCAGCCAATTGCCGACGATATTGGTGACGAGCATGATGACGGCCGCATGGAATATGGCGCGCTGCCGCTTCATCGAAGTCAGCACGTTCGCGAAAAAGAAAACCAGAATGAGAAACGCCTGGCTCCACATCAGAATGAGCAGCGGCTCGATTGCCGCGCGATACTCTTGCGAATAGAGCAGATGAATCACGCCGGGGGCCAGGACCGTGGTCGCAATCGCCAATGCCAACGCCGGAATCAGAGTCAGTTTCAAGCCGAGGTGAAAAGCGCGCGCCGATTTTTCCTCCGGCTCCCGCTCATAGCGGGAAAGCAGCGGAAACAACGAAGCGACGATGACCTGCGGAATGAAGAGGAAGGGCGAAGTGAGGCGGAAAGCCGCGGAATAAACGCCGACCGCGCCTTCGCCGTGGAACTCGCGCAGGAATAAAACATCCGCGCCATTGAACAGGGCCATGAGGATGGAATAGAGCAACAACGGCAACGATTCTTGCGCCAGAAAACGCACGAGTTTGTAATTGATAGGCCATCGAAATTGAAAACGCCGCAAGGCGATTGCGACAATCAATATCAAGCCGGGCAAACTACTAAGCGAATAACCCACAACCAAAGCCTCTAGGCCGGCATGGCTCCGAGTCAATGCGTAAACGCATCCGACCAGGATCAAGCTATCGAGACACTGCAAGAGAATCGGAAATTTCATCTGAAGAGAGGCATTGAACGGCGCTTCAAAAACGCTGCGAACGGCCGCCAGCTTGGAAGTGCTCAAGAGGTTCAATGCGAGAATGGCAATGACGCAAACCAGCTTGTCGGAATAACCGACGATCCATGCCGTCGCAACCATCAGCACAACAACGACAAGAAATAAGACGGCCTTGATGCGAAGCGCATTCCCCAGAATCTCGGCCAGAGGCCAGCGCCGGCTGGAAATTTCACGGATCAAAATCGCTTGCATGCCGAAATCGATAAGAACGGCGAAGAAGCCGACGTATGCCAAAGCATAAGAGAAAATTCCGAAGTTCTCTTTGCCGCAATAGCGCGCCAACAGCACCGTTACCCCCAAATTCGCCAGCATAGTCAGCGCTTGACCGACCAGCACGGCCAAGCTGTTTTTCGCGGCGCGCTTTGAGAGGTGAGCGGAATTTTCCGAAAAGCTAAACGTCATTCTCACCTGGCTCTCTTTTGACACCACGCCACTAGGAAAACCGGCTCATACCAGGGCTTGAGAGGTCTCACCTGAGAAGGCTTCTCGTAATCTGCTTCCGGCAGATGTAGGAGGTCGCGCAGCCGTTTGCTTGAAACAATCGATTCGAACGTGCGGATTTTCGTTCCTTTGTAGTAATAGGAACGCTGGCCGTAAACTTCCTTGACGTCAAAATATCCGCGCAGCAACTCGCCGAACTCCGCCAGTGTCCATTCCGTTACGTGAAAAGGATTCTTTGGCGCCTCGAAACGCGTGGCTTTCGGATTTGAAACCGCACGATTCGGCGTGGAAACCAAAAAGACCCCGCCCGGCTTCAACGCGTTTTGCACAACGCGCAAATATTTTTCGGATTCCGAAATATGCTCGATGGTCTCAAAGCTCACCACGACATCATAACCGAAACTTGCCTGGAACGAGATAATATCGCAAACGTTGAAGCTTATTTGAGGATGAGTATAGTGACGTTGTGCAATGCCGACGGCCTCCGGAGAAATGTCAATTGCATCTACATGTCGAGCCCCGGCTAGCGCGAGCATATGCGCGCCAAAGCCCGTTCCGCAAGCGGCATCAAGAACCAGCTTATTCGGGACCAAAGGCGCGCAGAATTTGTAGCGGCTGAAGTGTTCGGCGACCAGCAAACGATGGCGGGGATCGCTAAGCGCTTCGCGCGGAAGGCGTTCCAGAGGAGTCGGGGCAATGTGGGGTGTCATTTGAAAAAATGCATGATAGAATCACAAAAACAAAATCGCGCAAGCTTTTTGGTAAAATTGCGGAGGTGAAGTGCGTGCGAACACCGCCAACGAATGCATACTAAACTTGACGATTTTGCGCCGCAAAGGGATAGGAGGTTTCTCCCGTTTTATTTGCGCCTCTTGCCGAAACTGCTTGAATGATGCCGCCGATTAAAGCTCCTAACAAGGATGAATCTTTCTCGATGAATTGAGGCGAGGAAAAAGAAACGACGACTAAGGCAATAATGCATCCAACGAGGCCGAGGCTAAACGCTTTCAAAAATTTGTCGTTATTCGTCCGATAAATGTGAAGACCGCGTGCCAGCATGCCCGCCAGGAAAAGCACCAAAGCAATGAGCCCGAACAACCCGATCTTATACCACACGAACAAGAATGTATTGTGCACGTACCACGTCGGCATTTCAATTGGAATGAGCGCGTTGTAAGAATAAGTCTTGCCCAAGCCATAACCGAGGACCGGATTGGCTTTGATTTGTGCGAACACGGCTTGCCATTCCGCCAGGCGATTCGCAAACGATTTATCTTGCACGGCGCCGCCCACGGTATGAAAGCGGCTGGAAATGGTTTTAAGAAAAAACTCGGCAAGATCTCCAAAAAAGATGAAGACCACGCCGATCGTGATGAGCGTCAGGATGCCGAAATAAATAGTCATACGCGTCTTGTCCCGGGCCGGCAAAAGCCAGAAGATCGCCAGCACTCCGAGTGCGGCCGCAATCCAGTACCCGCGCGCAAACGTGATGATCAGCGCCAAAGCGAAAAACATCGTGATAAGCAAGGCCGTCCCGCTTTCCATTTTGGTCCTGCCCAAAATAAAAAAGGCGCTCCCGAAAATCAGAATGGCTAAGAAGAGAGGTGCGTTGGTGTATTGCCGCAAGGCGAGCAATTCCCAGGCATAAACGGCGCTGATGATCGCTTGTTTGTACGCGAAAATGCTGTGAACGGCAACGATAATACTCAGCGTTAAAAAGCACGCACTAATGATCTTGATGCGTCTGGTGGAGTTCAATTCGTCGCGTAGAGGAAAAACGAGCAACAGATTGAGAAACGGAATCAACTCGCGCAGCCACTTGCCAAAACTTGCGCCCGACAAAACTGCCGGAACCAAGGAGAAAACGCACAGGGCCAAGAAGCCAGCAACGGCATAATCCAGATGATCGCGCAGAATTTTGCTGCGTTCAAGAAAAAGTTTTCGAAAAAACCACGAGCCGAGGACGCAACAAAAGCACAAAGCAAAGACGCCTTCCATCAGGCTGATGCCCTCCGTGCCCTGAATCACGAAGTAATGCAAGAGTACGAGGAAGCATAGGCCGAAGAACGTGTCTTTGGCGGACCAATACAAAACCCCGACACCACATATCACCGCGAAAATTTCCAGAGGAAATTGCAGGGAAAGCACAAGCGCCAAGATTTCAGCGAAGATCCCCGCCGCCAAAAGCAACGACGGAATTTTGGGAGAAGCGTCCATCTCCGTCGCCAGGCTATTCATGGCTTGCTCTGGTGCGCGCGCTTCCGAAGGCCGGCGCCCATCTCCGGTATTTCTCCGGCTCTTCTTCCTGCAAAAGACGCAGGCGCTCCGCAATCAAAAGAAACGTCGCGAGAATCATCGTGGCGGAAATGCTAGCCAGCGCGACAATCAGCATGCGCTTGGGTTTTATTTTGTGAAGGGGAGGAACCGCGCGATCCAAAATTTGAATCGTGGGGACATCTTTGGCTTCTTGCAGCTTTGCCTGTTCATATTGCTGAATGAGAAATTGATACAGCGTCTTTTGCACCTCCACTTCGCGAAAGCGGCGCGCGAATTCCAAGCCGATCTCGGGCACCGCGGTGAAAGGAATGAAGATTTGATCGGACTTGGTCGCACCGTGCGCCGCGGGGCTGCCGTATTTCATCTCATTCAACTTTTTATCCAGTTCAAAAAGCTTGTTTTTCGTTTCGATGACTTGAATGTGCGTCGGCGTCAGGGACTTTTGTTTAACGCCCAACTCCACTTCGGTGGCCGCAATTTCCGCCATCAAAGCGGCAGCGCCTTTAATCGCGGCTTCGGTTTGCACGGGCAAAGCGATGGCGCCATGTTTCTCTTGAAACGCGCGCATCTCATCTTCAGCGCGACGCATATCATCCTTGTTCTGGCTGAAACGCTTTTCAATGAAGATGCGGTTATTGCGCGCTTTTTGAATGCTCAATTCGACATTCACACTATCTAAAAATTCCGCGAAAGAATTAGCCATGGCCGCCGAACGTTCCGGCGATTGGTCCAGCACACTTATCGTAATGGTGCCTTCGCGCTCGAGTGTGAGATCGAGGTTCTCGTCAAAAGCCTTTAAAGTTTTTTCAACATCGTCCTCTTCATAGACGTTAATGAGATCGTATTTGCGAATGACGGCTTCCCGCACGGTGCGGCTCTTGAGAATCGCCATGTAGGTCATGGCTTCGTCGGAGCCTTTTAATAAATCCAACCCGCCGACCGGCAGATTGGCAAGCGCGCTGCTCAATCCCATCATGCCCAACTCCTTTTTGGGCGGCATGACGACCGCAGTGGCTTGATACCATTTGGGCATGAGAAAGACAATGATCGCCGTAATCACGGCCACGACGATGAAATTGAGCGCCAGCAATTTGCGGCGCTGATAAAGCGCGAGCACGTAATCCCACGCGCTGATTTCTTTTTTATCCAACATGAGCGGTGTTTGTAATTCAGGTTTGGAAGTGTGATCCAGGTACATTATTTCAAGCTCGTTTATTAAGCAGACGGTTCACTTGTTGTTCCCAATCGTACGGATCGCCGCGGCGGCAATAACTAATGTCGCCACCTGCGAGGTGATCGTGAGATATTGCGAGAACTTGGACCGCAGCGAAGTCGAAACGACGATGGTATCTCCACGCTCGACGTCTTCATCCGGGCCTTTTCCCGTTTTACCGGTGCGGCCATGAATAATTTTAACACTTGCCAGCTTCGCAGACTCCGCGGTCGCTCCGGCCAAGCCGACGTAGTCGGCAACTTTATACCCCACGATATAAGGGAAGCTGCCTGGACTTTGCACCGCTCCACGCACATAAACAAATGCTTTGAGTGAGGCAATCAAAAGACGATCACCATGTTGTAACCAAGTCGTACGAGCATTCAATCCCATTTCGCCGTTATCAAAAAAACTCAAGAGTTGCGGAGCGGTTTGTCCGCGAATCAAATAGCATTTGTTCAAATCCGCTTTACGCTCCAACGCTTCGATGCGGTGTAAAAAATCCAGCACGGTTTCGCCGGCAGCGATTTTATGTGGCCCCGGAAGCGGCACTTCACCTTCGACTTGAACCATCTGACTCGTCAACTCAATGCGAGGAAAATAGATAACGTCACCGCCGCTAATATATATGTTTTGCGCAAGCTCTCCCCCCTGATAGAGTTTCGATAAATCTAAAATGTCCACCCTTCCGTTGAGGTGGCGCACCTGGACTTGCCGCTCATCTGCCCAAGCCGTCCAACCTTCGGCCTCGCTAATATAGTATGCGATGCGATCAATGGCAGTGCCGATATAAAGTCCAGGAGACTTTACTTCGCCATAAATATGGGCCCGCACCAAACGCAATTGCGTTAAATGCGTCGTGATCTTTACTTTATTCGGATCATATTTCGCGGCGCAGGCTCGGCGCACTTCTTCTTGCACCTGCTGCAAAGTTTTACCGTTTGCATCAATAATGCCGACGCTCGGCATGATGACTTTCCCTTCCGGCGTCACTTGCAACGAAAGGCCAAGCTCCTCTTCGCTCGAAAGCCCCCACGCATTTATCTTCAATACATCTCCGGGCCCGATAAGATATGCGGTCGGATCAATCGCGCCTTCGATTGCTTGGGGCGGGAGCGCTTGTTCGCTTTCCTTTTGCAGATATTTGGCGAGTTCTTTTTCATCGACTGCGGTAGCAGAAGCCGAGGAACGAGTCTGTCCGAGTATCGGGGCGACCAGCAACATGAGAACAAGAACAAAACAAATGACGAAGATTGAATGCCGAAGCAAAGAACGCCTCCACTCCAAAGCCTTTCATGTTATGCTCCTGCCAAATTTTATCCTAAAAATTTGAGGTGCGCCCATTTCTTTGAAGGCATAGGCCTTCGCGCACTAACGGAAAAATATAGTCGCAGTGCCTCACGAAGTCAATATAATTCTTGGCTGATAATTTATCTTTAGGGCCTGCTTCCTACTTCACCAATCCCACCGCACTAGCTGCGATGATGAGCGTCGCGAATTGCGAAACGATGCCCACGTACTGCGAAAGCTTGTTGCGGCCGGAAGTGGGGACGAGGATCGTGTCGCCGCGATGCACTTCACGCGTGGCGCCTTTTTCGGTTTTGCCGGTTTCGGGGTGGAGAATTTTGATGCCGCTCAAGCTTGCCATTTCCGCAGTGCCGCCCGCGAGGCCAACATAGTCCGCGGCTTTATATCCCACCACAAAAGGAAAGCTGCCGGGGTTCTTGACCGCGCCGTGCACATACACATACTCTTTGATGCGCGTCACCAAAATGCGGTCGCCGTCTTCCAGTTGCTGGCCCCGTGCCGCGACATAGGCGAGGCCGTTCGTGCCGGGCTTGTGTTCTGCTAGGTCATTGCTCGTTAGGTTCGAATGCTGCGCCTCATCATTTAAAAAACTCACATGCGCCGGCGGTTGATTTTTGCGGGTGAGATAGATCGCGTTCAAATCCGATGCGCGGTCCAAGGCTTTGATGCGATGCAGAAAATCCTCCACGGTTTCATTCTGCGCGAATTGATGCGGCCCGGGCAAATCGATTTCGCCTTCCACAAAAACGGTTTTGCCGCTCAACGCGATGCGCGGCACATAGATGACGTCGCCGCCTTGCGCGAAAAAATTTTGCGCCAGCTCACCTTTTTGATAAACACGCGAGAGATCCAAATTTTCGACGCGCCCATCCGCGTGGCGCACTTCGACGCGGTTTTCATCCGCCCACTCCGTGCCGCCACCCGCAAGTTCGATGAAATGTGAAATACGATCAACCGCGGTGCCGATAAACGAGCTTGGCGTTTGCACTTCGCCGTAAACATGCACCCGTACTTGTCGCACTTGCGTGAGATGCGCAGTGACGGAAATCATTTTGGCGTTATACTTTTCCGAACACGCCCGGCGCACGAGCTCTTGCACTTGCAGCAACGTAAGCTGCTTCACTTCCAACGCGCCGATGGTGGGAATGAGCAGCTTGCCTTCGGGCGTGATGGGGATATTGAGCGCGGGCTGATCATCAAACAAGCCCCATAAGTTGATGGTCAACACATCGCCCGGGCCCACGCGATACGTGGCCGGGTCAATGGCGATTTCCATCGCGGAAAGCAAGGTGACTTGTTCTGATTTTTGCTTGGCGGTTTCGAGTTTTTCTTTTTGTTCGCGCCGCTCAAGCGGCGTAGAGTTGGGTTTGCGCTCGAATAAAGGCGATTGTCCGAACGCGACAGTGACGGTGGTTAAAATAACGCAGAGCGAACGGGAGATAAAATTTTTATGCATTGAAGACCTCCGGTCTTGAAGTGATCGTCCTGAATCCTGCGGAAGACGCAGAGTTGCCTTTCAAAGGAATTATTATATACCGGCGGACGCCGAAGGTGCGGAGTGGAAGAGGGAAAACGGGCGCGCGGCGAAGGCCCAATACTCGTGTTCATCAGCGTTACTTCGCGCATAGAAATAAAAACGGCGCTCACACTTTTGCCAAAGGCGCGGCCCAGCGTTCCAACAAAAAAAATGCGGCGGCGCCGACAATGAGACCCGCGATGAACGACGGCCACAACATCAAAGGCAAAAGATTGATCACCTCGAAGCGCTGGACGAGGAACAGAGCTGCGAGCGTGATTTGCGCGAGCACATGCGCGAGCGCGCCGGCGAGGCTGAGGCCGATGACACTGAACCAACGCCCGGCGTAGCGTTGCAAGACGATCATGACCCCGCAACTGCAAACTCCGCCGGCGAACGAAAGCCAAAAGCCGGGACTAAAGAACGTGCCCAGCACAAAGCTGCCGACGGTGATGCGAATGAGCGTCACGGCCCATGCGCTACGTGCGCCGAGCGTATACAGCGCGAGCAGCGTGGCGATGTTGGCGAGGCCCGGCTTGGCCCACGGCAAAGGACGCGGCAATTTCGCTTCGAACAAAAACATCACGAGTCCGAAGGCGGATAACAGCGCCGTGCGCGTTAAGCGTTGCGCGCGCGTCGTGGTTTTAAAAAGTGACCGCATCGAGTTTGTTTTCTTTTTTACCCACGAGCAGAATTGCGAGATGATTCGGCGCGCACACGAGCATTTGCGGGCGGCGCGCAATGCGGCCTTGGCGCACGCACACTTGCTGCGGGCATGAGCTGGCGAGCACGCGAATCGTTTCCTCGGCAATGACCAATTGCACCGCTCCCAAAGTGCCTTGAATGGTAACGGTGTCGGCAACTTGCAGTGCCAGTTCGGCGACTACTTTGTTGCGCACCACTACTTGCGCGTGCGTGGCTTTTGCACTCGTCCCGCCCAAGCGATACCAACTCAAACTGCCGAGGGCGAGCATGAGAAATAAAATGACGACGACATAATCTCCGCCACGGATTTGATGCAAGAGGCGAGAGCGTACGGAAGGAATCTTAGCGGCGGGAAATGCCGGAGGGATCGACATGCGAGCGAACCAGGTTCTGGTCACCGGGAAGAATCTTTTGCAACGCTCGGCTTGCGCTTGCGCTGAAAAAGATTCCCACGGAATGGCAATGTGAATGAGTGGTGAGGGCGATTAAGGATTCGCCAACTTCTCCAAAGCCTCAAGCTTGAGCCGCGCCTTCTCGATGAACTCTTGCGACTGCGCGTGTTTCGGATTGAGCGCGAGCGCTTGCCGCCATTCGACGATGGCTTTATCATAATCTTCGTTGGCGTAAAAGCTCAAGCCGTTGTTAAAAAATTGATCGACGCGTAGGTTGAGTTGGCGTTGCGCATCGTCGAGGTATTTGCGCGCGCGCGAATTTTCGGGGTCGCGCACGAGCACTTTATCGAACATTTCCATGGCGAGCACAAATTCGCCGCGCCGAAAATGTTCTTCGCCGCGCTCAAATTGTCCTTTTAAACCCAACACGGAAAGCGCTTCGTTGCGTTTGCTGCTCGCGAGCCGGTTGCCCGGGTCCATGACCAGCACGCGCTCAAAAGCGTCCGCGGCCTTTTCCCATTCGCGCGCTTCGAGCCGCCGCGCGCCGCTGCGCAGCAATTCGTCGATATTACCGCGAATTTGTTCTTGAATGCGCTGCCGATAACTCAAGGCCTCGCGCTGATTCGCATTCATCGCAAGCACGGCCTGAAAATCGCGATCCGCGCGTTCCAAATCGCCGCGTTGAAACGCGGCCGCGCCGGCTTGCAGTTTTTGCTGCACGAAATCGTCGAGGTTCGTTTGCAGCGCGCGAATTTGCCGGCGCGCCACTTCGTGGTTGGGATCGAGATTTAAAACTTCGCGATACATTTTATAAGCATTGATAAACTGCTGCCGGCGCTCGAAACTTTGCGCGCGCGTAATCATGCCGCGAATCTGCCCTCTTTGCGCCTCCAAATCGCCCTGCGTTTTTTCCAAGTAACGTTGCCCCTCCGCGTGTTGCGGTTCGAGCCGCAGCGTTTCCTCAAAGGCCTGTTGCGCTTTTTGATAATTGCCCTGACTGTAATAGCCTAAGCCTCTTAAAAAATCCTCCTCCGCTTGTTTGCGATTCGTAATATCCAGCGCAAACACGATAACACCCACAACGACGCCGTTTTCGTCGCGGTAGGGAACCTTGTCCATCTGCACCCAGCGAGTTTCTCCGGGTTTGACCTCGAACGATCTCACGATCCCAAATTTTCCCATGCCGGTCATGGCAACCTCCATATCC